>DBEXMY010000229.1:0-3556 GCA_048168905.1 Collinsella sp.
CTCGGCCATAAGCGCGTCGACAATTTGATCCTCAGCTACTTTACCAATGATCTGGCCATGCGAAAAGAGCAGAGCCTGACCACGTCCACAAGCAACGCCCAGGTCGGCATCAGAAGCCTCACCGGGGCCATTAACGGCACATCCCATGACGGCAATCGAAAGCGGCGCGGCATAGTTCTTAAGCCGCTCGGTTACTTCCTCAGCGATGGGAATCAGGTTAACCTGGCAGCGGGCGCACGTGGGGCACGAGACAATCTCGGGACCACGGCGACGCAGGCCCAGCGACTGCAAAATTCCCCAGGCGACCGGCGGCTCCTCAACCGGATCGGCCGTAAGCGAGACGCGCATGGTGTCGCCAATACCCTCAGACAGCAGGATACCAAGGCCCACCGAGCTCTTGATGGTGCCCTGCAGCTTGATACCCGCCTCGGTTACGCCCAAGTGAAGCGGGACGTGGGGAATCTCACGCGACAGGGCTCGATAGGTATCGAGCGTCGTTTGCACGCTATGGGCCTTGGCCGAAAGCACAATGTTCGTAAAGCCGCGGTCTTCAAAATGCTTGACGAAACGCTCGCTCGACATCACGAGCTTTTCGGGCTGCGTGAGGTCGTCGCGCTCGGCGATATCCTGCTCAAGCGAACCGGCATTGACACCGATGCGAATCGCACAGCCCGCGGCACCCGCAGCATCGATCACCGCGTCAACCTTGGCCCAATCGCCGATATTGCCGGGATTGATGCGTAGCTTGGCAGCACCGGCCTCAACGGCACCAATGGCAAGCTTATGGTTAAAGTGGATGTCGGCGACAATCGGCACCGGAGACTCGGCACAGACGGTGCGGAAACCCTCAAGCGCGGCCTCGGTAGGCACGCTCACGCGCACGATATCGCAGCCAGCCTGCGCCAACGCGCGCACTTGCGCAAGCGTTGCCTGGGCATCAGCGGTATCGGTGCAGGTCATGGATTGGACCACCACCGGCGCGCCGCCACCGATCTGCACGCCGCCCACATGCACGGGGCGCGTCAGCTCGCGAGGCAAAGGATGGGATAAAGACAATCCAAACACTCCCCTACAGAATAAATCGAAGGACGTCGGAACGAAGCATATAGACAAACAGCAGCGCAAAGAGCGCGATGCCCACATAGCTCACAATCGTCTGGACCCTGAGCGGAAGCTCGCGGCCCGCAATCTTTTGAATGATCTCGATGACCAGCTTGCCGCCATCGAGCGGTGGGATGGGCAGCAGGTTCATAAAGCCAAGCGAGAACGAAATGAGGGCGGCAAACGAGAGGAACGTGGCAGGGCCGGCGGCAGCAGCCTGTGAGGACATAACGCTAATACCCACGATCGAAGAGGACTGATCGAGAATCTCCATCGTATGCTGTGGTTGGAGCAGGCGCATCACGCCCTCCGCTGTCTGCACGACATAGGAGAACGACAGACGAGCCGACGTGATGGGGTCTAAACGGACCACCTGCGTAGAGGCATACACACCTAGGCGCTCGTCCTCTTTGAGCGCAACCATGGTCGAATGCTGCTTGCCGTCGCGCTCGTACTCGATGGCGATATCGTCCTTACCGGCAGCCTTGCCAATGGCATCGTAAACGTCCATCCAGGTAGAGCACGATACTCCGTCGACCGAAAGGATCGCGTCGCCGCCCTCGATTCCCGCCGCGGCGGCAATCGAGCCTTCGTCAACCTGGCCGATCACATTGGTATCCACCGGCACCGTGACACCTGCGATGGAATAGATGCTCATAAGGAGCAAAAAGCCCGTTAGGATATTGACGATAATGCCTGCAAGCAGCATAAAGGCACGCTTGACAAAGCCCTGGCCCAAATAGGTGTGCGAGCGTTCGCGTGCAAGGAATTCGGCCTCGCCGCACGGCAGTTCCCATACATCGCCCTCGGCAGTCGCGTGCTCACGATCGAACCGACGGCCGTCAAAGGTGGTATAACCCGCCGCGTCACGCGGCAGGGTCTGGTACTTGGTGGGATAGTAGCTGGGCGAAGGCTTTTCCCCTTCTTCATACCAAGGAGCAATGGAGCCCCAGCTCAACAGCAAAGCACAGGCCTCGAGCACATCCTCCTCGGACAGCTCGAGCTCGACGGCAAGATCGGCCACCGTCACACGGCCGTAGCGATAGATGGCAGCGAGCACACGGTCGGCACACGAGACATCGGTCGGGTCCATACCGCAGATAGCAGCATAGCCACCCAGCAGCAGCGGCGTCACGCCAAACTTGGTGCCGATGCGACGCGACGTGTGGTGGATATCAAAGCGACACGGCAGGCCCAAAAAGAACTCAGTCACGCGGACACCGCAGGCACGCGCCGCCAAAAAGTGGCCGCCCTCGTGCAAAAACACGAGGACGGAAAGCATCAGCAGGCCCCAAAAGACCGATGAGAGAACGCTCAGAACAGTATCCATAAAACGAAAAAGCAATCCTTATGGGTTAAGAACGGGTTGCGGCGAGCACCTGCGCGGCCTTTTCACGAGCCCAGCCATCGATGTCGCGAAGCTGTTCAAACGAATCGACCGTCTGCGCATCGTGAGCATCCATGCAGGATTCAACAATGCGGTCGATATCGGTAAAGCTGCAGCCATCATGCAGGAAGGCATCGACGGCGACCTCGTTGGCGGCATTGAGCACGCACGGCATGGTGCCGCCCGTCTTGCCGGCACGTTCGGCCAGTGCAAGGCAGCGGAAGGTATCCATATCGGCCGCGTCAAAGGTAAGCTGCCCCAACTCGCGGAAATCGATACGCGGAGCCGGCGTATCCCAACGCTCAGGATACGAGAAGGCAAACTGGATGGGAATACGCATGTCGGAGGCACCGAGATGCGCCATCACAGAGCCGTCGGCAAACTCGACCATGGAGTGAATCTTAGACTGGCGCTGCACGACCACGTTAATGAAATCGAGGTCGCAGTTAAACAGATGCATGGCCTCAATGCGCTCTAGGCCCTTGTTCATGAGGGTGGCGGAGTCGATCGTAATCTTGGCGCCCATAGCCCACGTAGGATGCGCCAGGGCATCGGCGCGCGTCACGCGATCGAGCTCGTCACGCGTGCGGCCAAAGAACGGGCCGCCCGAGCAGGTAAGCCAAATGCAGTGAGCCTCGCGCGGATTCTCGCCCAAATAGCACTGGTAAATGGCAGAATGCTCGGAGTCGACCGGGATAAGCTGACCCGGCTGCGCCAACGGCATCAGCAGATCGCCACCGACAACGAGCGACTCCTTGTTGGCCAGGGCAAGACGCTTGTTCGAGGTCAGGGCAGCATGGCTCGCCTCGAGACCGGCAGCGCCCACGATGGCCACGAGCACGCAATCGACATCATCGCGGCGTGCAAGCTCGCACACGGCCTGCGCGCCAACGCCGAGCTCCGTGCCCTCGGGCAGCTCCTGCAGTACAGCGTCAGCACCGTGGGTGGCGTCGGCCACGGCAACGGCCGGAACCGAAAACTCACGGGCAAAAGCAACGAGCTCAGCGGTACTGGAGTTAACAGAAAGCGCCGTCACCTGCAGACGGTCGGCATGCTGACGGCAAACAT
>DBEXMY010000230.1:0-13263 GCA_048168905.1 Collinsella sp.
TCAGACGGGATTTGTCCGTATGCACCCCGGAAACCGTCAGCTAACAGTTGATAAGTAAATTAGTTCCTTATCACTGTTAAGCCAAGCCCTCCTTCGCTTTTGGGCAGCGTTAGCATCATGACAAATGCCGTTTCCATGGGAGACAGGCATCCGTCGCGTACACATTGGATCGCCTTTCGGGCAAGGGCCAAACCGTCGCATCTGGTAATGGAATTAAAGAACTGCTTTAACCTCTCGGTCGAGGTGAGCGCGAAACGCTCGTTATAAGAGGTGGAAGAGCCGGTTCCAAGGGAGTAAGCGCTGCACAATTCAAAGTAGTACTCCACTAGTTCGCGAAAAGGGAGATAGGTGGCGGCCTGAAGTGCGCAAAGCTCAACGCCAACAATGTAGATGTCATCTTCTAGCTCTATAAAACGCGAGCATGAGAATCGCTTTGACGAAACGTGGCATCGGCAGTCCATCGCGTAGCGCGCGTTCCTGCGATCAAACACCATTACCTCGGGGGAATGGTTTGCGTCGCGGGCAACATCATGTTTGGCAAGCCATTCTGTGGCCGCGTCGAGGAGCGTTCCGGTGGGGCACGATCCGTAAATTGCGACAGGGCTGCAGGACTCGATGTCTTTCGCAGAAACCGAATGCGCGGCCTGGTAGACCGCTTTTGCCGTGGTATGTGACAATACGATACTCATGGTATATATCGTGTCAGCTAATGCTGCGTTGATGCCGCTGAGTGGAAAAGTCGTTTTAGAGGTCTAACCAAATGCTGTCCAAAAGCTTGACGCAATTATGGGTTGGTACGCCCTAAATAAATGTTTTCGCAGCTCGGCTATAGCATAGAAATACTCAATTGCTGCACATTTGGTATCGATGCATCGCCATCCGAACACGAATCACGTGTCGGGAAAGTGCCGAAGTAGTTAAAAAATAGGGTTCAGAATTTGTGAAGAGCGGGCCTGCTTGTGGAACGTAGGGCGGCCTCGCTGCGGGGGTTCCCGCTGTGAGGCCGCTCGTGAGCAAGCAGTGTTTGTTGCAGACGTTTCTACTTGGCAAACAGGTTCTTGAGGTTGAACTCGGCCTGGACGGTACGGAGCATGAGGTCGGTGTCGTCGAGGCCCAGGTGCTGCTCGTTGGCGTCGGCGGCGAGGGTGCCACGGCGGAGCGCCCAGTTCTCGAGCGCGGCGGGCGCGGACTCGCGGGGGAGCGAGCGCACATCGGCGTCCAGGCTGCGGCAGATCTGGCGCGAGTCGATGACGATGATCTTACCCGCGCGGCGTGCCTCGGCGTAACCGTCCAAGTGGATCTTGAACCAGCTGTCTTCAAAGGCGGCGTTGTGCGGCATGTACGGGTACTTCTTCATAAGCTTGAGCAGCTGCTTTTGCAGCTCTTTGTTCTCGCGGAAGGGCGTTTTGCCGTCGATGTCGTCCCAGGTGATGTGGTGGATATTCGACAACGGCACATTCTCGCCGCGGTAGATATCGGGCAGGCCGCAGTAGTGCGCCTCGGCGTCGTGCGGGACGGCGTCGCTGGTGAGGTCCATGATCTCCCAACCCACGTTGATGATGTAGCCGCGCTCGGGTGCACGGCCGGTGGTCTCGATGTCGATGCCCAGCACGGTGCCCTGGATGGGCTTGCGGGCGTAGGCGACGCCGAGCGCGTCGCGGTCGCCGCGGATCTCGCGCATGACGGACGCGGCGGTGCGCTTTTGCATCTTGCCGATGGCGGCGCAGGTGTCGGCGTCGGACAGGCCGCGCGAAAGCGTCGCGGGCGTCACGTTGCGCAGGCGCGCCTCGCCAATCTGGTCGCACAGGTCGCGGTTGCGGTCGGCTAGGTCGCGCACGGTGGCAAAGTCGAAGCCGGGGTCGTCCTCGGCGATAAAGTACTCAGTCTCGAGCACCTTGAGGGCCTCTTCGCCTTTCTGACGCTCGGATTCCATGGCGCCGTGGTCGCCGTAGATAAACATGGGGATAAACGGCTGGCGCTCGTATTCGAGTGCTTGCGAAACGTTCATATGCTGCTCCTTGGACGGGCCGCGTCGCGCGGCTCGGGTTTGTCGAGTTATGGCGAGATGATAGTTTACCATGGGCAACTATTGGCATCACGCCTAGGACAATTACAATACCCTAGTTGACCGCTAGGACTTTTACAATGCTGCCGAAAGACACGAAAGGTTCCATCCGTCATGGATTTGCTGATTGATATTCTGCTCGACGCCGGCAAGGACACGCTCTCGCTGGTGCCGTTCTTGTTGGTGACATATCTGGTCCTCGAGACGCTCGAGCATGTGGCAGGCGATCGCGTCAACGGTACCATCAAGCGTGCCGGCGCCGCTGGCCCCGTGGTTGGCTCGTTGCTGGGCATGGTGCCGCAGTGCGGCTTTTCGGCCATGGCGGCAACGCTGTACGCCGGTCGCGTCGTGACGCTGGGCACCCTGGTGGCGGTGTTTCTCTCGACTTCCGACGAGATGCTGCCACTGCTGCTTGCCGAGCAGGTTCCCGTGCAGACTATGGCGATGCTTTTGGCTTCGAAAGCGCTGATCGCGCTGGTCACGGGCTTTATCGTGGATGCTGCCATTCGCGGCCTGCGCCGCAACGCCCGTGCTCATGCGGCGATTCGCCGTACCGTGTTGGGGACCACTGTCAATCCGGCGCACGTTAACTGCGCGCATGACGACCACAGCGGCGGTGACATCATCGACGAGGTGGCCGAGGCGGGCGTGAGCGCCGACCACATCCATGAGCTGTGCGAGCGCGACCATTGCGGTTGTGATGAAGACGAGGACGAGCACGAACATGGACATGGACATGACCACGATCACGGTCATGAGGGCGAGCATGAACACCATCACGGCCACGGTCATTCCCACTCCCATGAAGGTACGCCCGTCCTGTCGATTATCCGCAGCGCCATCTCGCATACCGTGCCGGTATCGGTATTCATTTTCCTGGTGACACTGATTCTGGTCGCCGTGCTCGAGACCTTTGGTGAGTCCGCAATCGAGCAGTTCCTGCGCGGCAACGAGACGCTCGCCGTTCTGGGTTCGGCGCTTGTCGGCCTGATCCCCAACTGCTCGGCGAGCGTGGTCATTACGCAGCTGTATCTGGAAGGCGCGCTGCAACTGGCACCGATGCTCGCCGGCACGCTCATTTCCGCCGGCGTGGGCTACCTGGTCCTGTTCCGCACCAACCGCAGCGCTCGCGAAAATGCCGTGTTCCTGGTCATGATGTACGTCATCGGCGCCGGCTGGGGACTCGTCCTATCCGCCTTCGGCCTCTAAGTAGGCCTAACAAAACGGGCTTCAAAATAGCCATGCCCGGCGCCTGCACAACGCGGCGACGCATGGCATTTTGAAGCCCGTTTTTTTGTTGAGCCACGGATCCTGAGCGCTCACACCGGTCAGAACAAAAAGGCAAATTTCCGGGCATAGCCTAAAAATCTGCCTTGGTTAGCGCAGCAGCTCGGTGAGGTTGCGCTTAAAGCGGGCGCGGTCTTCGCCGGTGAAGGCTGCCGGCCCGCGGGTGCGACCGCCAGCGCGGCGCACCTTCTTTTCTTCGTGGCGAATAAACAGCTGCATGTCGATGGTCGCCTTGTCGTACACGCGCCCGCGCACGCCGATGGCGGCGGCATCGCGGCCGAGCACCATGCTCGCCAGGCCAATGTCCTGCGTCACGACCACATCGCCCGCCTGCAGACGCTCGACAATGGCAAAGTCGGCGCTATCGGCGCCCACGCTCACGTCGAGCGTCGTGACCCAAAAGCCGTGTCGTGCGTGCTCGGCATCGCGCGGATCGTCGCGGCGAATGTGGCGTTCCAGGTTCTGCGTGCTGTTGCCGGCGATAACCACGGCGACGCCCGCCCGCCGCGCGCAGTCGATCGACTCACGCGTGACCGGGCAGGCGTCGCCATCAATAAACAGCGTTCGCGGCATCTAGCGCACCAGCTTGCCAAAGCGGATAGCACGAATAATCAGCGTCACGCCAAACACCAGGAGCGCGGCGCCGCTAAAGATGACGAGCATCTTTGCCGACCACAGCGGATAGATAAACACGAACACGCCGGCGATGATGGAGAGCGCGCCGCTCAGGATGGCAAGGGCGCGGTTAGACGAAAGCTCGGACTCCAGAATGGACATGACACCTTCGACAATCCAGCCAAAGCCGGCCACGACCACCACGAGCGTGGTGAGCGTCGCGGTCGAGAAGGCCTGGTTGCGCAGGATTATGACGCCGCCCAGAATGATGATCAGGTTGGAGATGATGCTCGTGACGCGCCAGCCGGCGGGCAGCAGCGGCTCAAAAATGGCGGTGAACAGCCTGACGCCAGCCGTGATCACAAAGTAGAAGCCCAGGACGGTCGTCAGGAAGACGAGGGACTTGGCGGGCGCAAACAGCAGCGCGATGCCGGCAAGCAGTGCGATGACGCCCGTGGCGGCGTAGATCCAGCGCACGGCCTTGATTGCCTTGCCTGCCATGCTTTTCTCGTCAAATCCAAACAGATTCGACTGCTGGTCGTCGTTCTTAAAGATGCCCATGAGGTCTCCTTTCCGCACGGCGTTTGCCGTCATTGTTGTTTTTGCGGCGTATGCCGCAGTTGCTACAACAAGTATCGCCTAAAGGCACCGGCGTATGGGTTGGGGAGGGCGAAGTGTAACCCAAAGGTCCCGATTTGTTCTCGTTGTTCCCCATGTCGCGTTTTTCTATTCAACAGGTGTAGAACATTGCGGCCCTGTTCGTTATTGCCTGCGTTTTAGGTTAGATTTTTCTAAGAACAATTGCCTTGTATTGGGGGTCTCTATGAACGAAGCTGTTCCCGCGGCGCCGTCGAGCGTGGAGTTGATGGCAAAGCAAGGTTGCGAAAAGCTCGGTCTGGAATCGTTTGACGCGCTGGTCCGTCGTGCCCGCACATGCCGTCGATTTGACGAGTCCATGCGCGTACCGCGCGAGTTTTTGCTTGAGCTGGCAGAGCTGGCGCACCTGGCTCCCTGCGGCGCTAATGCTCAGCGTCTGCGTTTTCATGTGGTGAGCGACGCCGAGGAGTGTTCGAGCTTATTTGAAAAGCTCACATGGGCTGGTGCGCTCAAGGATTGGTCGGGTCCTGTCGAGGGCGAGCGCCCGACCGGCTATATCGCGATCCTTGCCGAGCGTCCCGCTCCGGGCAAGCCTGCCGCGCCAATCACCGAGGCAGACGCTGGTATCGCCGCGCAGACGATGATGCTCGCCGCCCGCAGCGCTACGCCCGAGGTGGCGGCGTGCATGTTCAAGGCTTTTCCGCCTCGTGCGATTGATGTCATGGGACTTGACGGCGACAAGTACGAGGTCAAGCTGATCATGGTCTTTGGCGTTCCCGCCGAGACACAGGTGATCGATGCAATTGATTCCAACCCCGACGGCTCTATTAATTACTGGCGTGACGAGGCACAGGTACACCACGTACCCAAGCGTCCACTCGCCGACGTACTGGTGTAGTTGAGCGTCGCCCCGGCGTGATCCGGCGGTAAACCACCACAAAGGTGCCCGTCCCCTTTGTGGTGGTACGAGGGGAGGGCATGTGGCCGATCTGTATTTGGCGCGGCATGGGCAGACCGAGCTCAATGTGCAGACCAGTTTGCAGGGCTGGCACGATTCGCCGCTTACGGTGCGCGGGCGCGAGCAGGCACTGGCGACGCGCGCGGCGTTTGAGGCGCGCGGCATCTCCTTTGACCATGCGTATTCGTCTCCGTTGGGTCGGGCACGGTGTACGGCAGAGCTGATCGTTGGCGAGGGCCGTTCCATAGAGCTGGTCGATGACCTGCGCGAGTGGCATTTGGGATCGTTGGAGGGCACATCAAACCGCGAGATGCCGGCGCAACCCTGGGGCGATTATCCGGTCGCCTTTGGTGGCGAGTCGGAAAGTGAGCTTCGCGCACGTATGGTCGCGGCGCTGTCCCGCATCATGGCCCGGCCTCGGCACGACTGCGTGCTGGCCGTTTCCCACGGCTCGGCCTGCCAGGAGTTTCTTAGATGCGTGGCCGGCGGGGGAGAACAGCCCGACAACGGCGCCGTGCTTCATTTTGGTTATTTCGATGGGGCGTTTTCGCTCTTGGGTTGGTAGCAAACGAAAGGACCCCCTATGAATAGAGACCTGTATCTGGTCCGTCATGGACAGACGATATTCAACCTTAAGCGCATTATTCAGGGCTGGAGCGACTCGCCTCTCACGCAGCTGGGATGCGACCAGGCGGCGCGCGCCGGTATGTTTTTGCGCGCACGTGGCATTGAGCCCGACCACGCCTACACCTCTACGCTGCACCGCACCGAGCAGACCATCGCCAGCCTGTGGCCGGGCCTTGCCTACGAGCGCCTTGATGGCCTGCGCGAGTGGTTCTTTGGCGACTTTGAGGCCGAGCGCGTGATGCTCATGCCCGAGCGTCCGTGGCGTGACTTCTACCGCCAATTTGGCGGCGAGGGGCAGATGCAGGTGCGCGAGCGCATGGTGGCGACGTTGACCGATCTTATGCGACGCCCAGACCATTCGTGCGTGCTCGCGGTGAGCCATGCCTCGGCAATCAAGGAGTTTTTGGACCACGTGAGGGGCGCGGCGGCCGACGAGCACGAGCGCGTGCCGGGCAACTGCTCAGTGCTGCATTTTGTGTTTGACGATGCAACCGATACGTTTGGCCTGGTCGAAGTCTTTACGCAGGAAGATTATGCGCGCGAGCTGGGGCTTGAGCCGCTCGTGGCTGCCGCGGGTCCGCAACGCGGGTAGCGCGGGCGCGGCGATGCGGATCGCCGACGTAATTGCTCGATGCGAAAGGGGCGGGGATGCATGCATGGACATTGCATCCCCGCCCCTTGTTTGTTGAGCTATCTAGTCTTTGTACGAGGCGTTTACGCCCTGTTAGAACCGTGCGATCTGGTGGGTGAGCAAACCCGTTGGAACCTGCGGTGCGCCGCCGGCGACCTGCGCGGCGGGGAACAGCGCGGCTACAGCAAAGTTGAACGGCTCTTTGCCCGTGTAGGTGCCAGCTGTGCAGGCCTCGTTTGCCAGGAGCTGCGCCGCCCCTGCCAGCGCGGCAGCGTAGGCGGGGTCGTCTGCCGGCGTCGGCTCCGGTGCCTGATCGAGCATGGCTCGGATGGCGGCAACGGCGTCCTCGCGCTTGACCTCCCACACGCGGTGCGTAATGCCCGAGGGGTCGGTGACGGCATAGAGCGACGCGCCCTCTTTGGCGGCGCCGAGGATGATATCCATGACGGGCGAGGCTTCGTAGGTAAGTGCCACAGGGCGGGGCTGCACCTTAAGCTCGGCGATTGCACGGGCGGCTGCGGTCGCATCTGCGGGGGTTACGCCGTCGCCCGCCAGTACGCCGACCGGGCAAATTGCTACAACGCCCGTCACGCGCCCCGGCTCTCCCGAACACTCGTACACGTAGTATGCCGCACCCGGATCTTTGAGCATGAGCCCGTCGGCAACGGCATCGCGCAGGGCGTCGTTGTCGCTTAGAATGTCGCCCATCTGCGGCAGCGCTTCGAGCACGCGGTCCTGAGCTGGGCGGATGCAGGGAAACGGAAGTGCTTTCATGGGCGGTCCTAACGCGCGAGTTGGTTTGTTCGCGGCTTATTATGCCCCAACTTGGCCGTTCGCGCCCCAGAGCGTGTTGTCGGCAAGCGCGATGAGCGCGTTCTGGCAGCGAACGATATCGCCATGGGGCACATACTCGTTGGGCTTGTGCGCGAGCGCCAACGAGCCAGGACCGTAGCTCATGCAATTGCGGTTACCTGTCTTGCCGGCAATGACGGCGGTATCGGTGTAGCCGGTAAAGAAGCCGACGGTTGTGTCCGCGTCCCAGCCATCTCCCAGGGTGACGGTATCCATGTGGCAGATGTAGACGAGCCGCGCCTCGTCGCTCGCGCCCGACACGGTAATCATAAGGTTGCGGCGCCCGGGGAGTACTTCGAGCTCGCGTATCTCTGCGGCGTCCAGCACGGGCGAATCGAGTTTGGCAACATACGCCTCGACCAGGCCTTTGATATGTTGTTCGATCTCGCCCCCATATGCGCCGGGGTCTGAGCTGTCAATCTTCACAAGGTCCTGCGTAAGCCGCCAGGCAAAGTCCTCATCAACCATATGCAGCGTCACAATCAGTCTGCTTTCCAAACCATTTGTAAGCCTCCTGAGGGATTCGTGACGTGGGCGTAGCAGTATTTACCGTTCGCAGGCTAAGCCATCGCGTTTGTCGTTCGATCGGGTTCGCAAACGACGTAGTGGGTACGTACCCTTCATGGACGACATGCTGTGCGACATATCTGCCTTTCGGTATCACCGGATACCTCCACAGGTCTTGGCAATAATGCCGGGCCTGCCCGATTCTGCGGACGATCCGCGCAGGGAACGCCTTTGTGAGCATCCGCTCGTCAAGCATTTCCTGGGCACCCCGTTACACGTGTTGGCGCAGGGCGGCTGCGGACGTAAGGGCGGTCGCATTGTCAGGCATGTTTGGAACGGGGAGAGGCCGTTTGGCTCCGTGCGGCAGACAGAGTTTGGCCTTGATGTCGCATCCCCGCTCTTTACGCTGCTGACCCTGGCTTCCTCGGTCTCAAACGAGCGTCTGATCATGTGCATGTATGAGATGTGCAGCACCTTTGCCGTGTGCAAGATTGCGCCTCAAGTAAAGTTGGCGCTTGAGCAGGCATATGGGAGCCGGTGGGGTGACGCACTGTCGGGCTGGGAAAACGTAAAGGATGCCTCGGGGAATCCAACGGACTTGTGGAAACGACCTCCCTTGATCGAGCTCTCTGACCTTACGGAGTTCGCCAATAAGATCCAGGGGCTCCGCGGTGCTAAATCGTTCACACGTGCCGCGAAATGCATTACGGGGATTGTGGCATCGCCGCTTGAGGTCCAGGCTTCGATGCTGTTTGGCCTTTCGAGGCTGCGCGGCGGCGAAGGGCTGCACCTCACCAATAACGTTGAGATTCGCATGACGCGCAGCGCCCGCCTGATTTCGGGGCTTGATAAGCGCTATGCCGATATCTTGCTGTCAAATAAGGACGGCAGCCGGGAGTGCCTGGTTGAATGTCAAGGTAAAGCCATTCACGGATCCATAGAATCCAAGATCTCGGACTCCGATCGAACGACGGCCCTTCAGACGATGGGATATCCCGTCGTTCTGATGACCTATGGTCAGCTGGTCGACTCCGATGCCTTCCGCGTGGTGATGGAGCTTATCATGTCCCATCTCGATATGCCGCTGAAAGACAAGACGCCGCGGCAGCAGGAGCTCGAACGGCGACTTCGTGAGGAGATTTTTATCGATTGGGCGGGAATGTAGCCGCGCGGGTGGAAAACGGTCGCGGGAGCTAAGGTTTTAGTTGCGAATAGCCTTCAATTGCTCCTTGGAATTGGCTTGAAAAGTGCTACCTAGAGCAAGTTATTTCGGAAAATGGACAGTCAATTTTAGTTTGGCATATAGAGATCGATTTTTACCTACTAAAACCCCTGATAAAGCTGTTTGTAAAAGCAGTTGTGCTTAACGACTAGGGCCTCACTGTCGATTATCCGAAACAACTTGTTCTGGGTAGCACTTTTCAAGTCCTCGGGAACAAGAAATTCGGCCCCCGTTTTGTGAAAACGGGGGCCGAATGGTCGTCGTGGCCTGTCTGGCAGGCTTGGCGCCGACGCTACTTGATCACGCGAACGCGATACATCGACGGAATCTGCTTGAGCGCCTCGATGGTGCTGCCGTCCAGGTGCTCGTCCGTGTCGAACATGGTGTAGGCGTTCTCGCCGGCGGACTCGTTGGTCATACGCTGCACGTTGGCATTGTCCTTGGCCAGGATTGCCGTGATTTGGCCGATCATGTTGGGCACGTTGGCGTGCAGGCAGGCGATGCGGCTCGCGGCGCGCGCCTTGCCCATGCTGCAGGCGGGGTAGTTGACGCTGTGCGCGATGTTACCGTTCTCCAGGTAATCCTTGAGCTCGCGGCCCACAAAGGCCTTCTTGGCCTTTTCGGCGTCGACCTGAATCTCGGGGTCGTCGGCGTTGTCGCGCACCCAGTTCATCGACTGCACCACGCCGCGGCTCGAAAGTACCAGCATGCCCAGGACGAGCTCCTTGACGGCATTGCTGTTGGCACCGGGGGAGTTAAAGACGACGACGCCTTTCTTGGCGTACTCCTCGATGGGGATATTGTTGACGCCTGCGCCGCAGCGGGCGATGGCACGGATGCCCTCGGGCAGCTCGTAGCCGTGCAGGTCGGTGGAGCGCATCAGGATAGCGTCGGCCTCCTCGGCGGTGCCCACAAACTCGTAGCCCTCGCCAAACTCGACCTTGCCGTCTTTGGTGATGTCGTCGATGGTCTTAATCTTACGCATGGAAAAACTCCTTAGCAGGTTTGTCTAAAACAGGTGGTTTGAAGTGGCTGGTCGGCCCGCGGGTTGCGGGCTAGTTAGATCGCGGACTCAAACTATGCTGCGCTTCGAAGTCCTTCATGTACGAGGCCAGTGCCTGCACGTCTTCCATGGTTACGGCGTTGTAGACGCTGGCGCGCATGCCGCCCACCAGGCGATGACCCTTGACGTTTTGAATCTGGTACTCGGCCGCGCCTGCGACAAAGGCCGCGTCGAGTCCGGCGTCGCCGGTGCGGAAGGTGACGTTGGCGATGGAGCGACTGTCTGTCTGCGCGGTGCCGTGGAACAGCTTGCTGTGCTCGAGCAGGTCATAGAGTAGATTGGCCTTGGCCCAGTTGCGCTCGGCCATGGTGGCAAGTCCGCCGGTCTGCTCAACCCAGCTGAACACCTTGCCGCACACGTAGATGCCAAAGGTGTTGGGCGTGTTGAGCATGGAGCCCTTGGCGGCCTGGGTCTTAAGGTCCATGTACTGCGGCGTCTGCGCAAAGGCGGGGCCGTCGGCGATCAGGTCGTCGCGCACGATGATCACGGTCACGCCCGCAGCGCCGGCGTTTTTCTGCGCGCCGGCGTAGATGAGCCCGTAGCGCTCGACGTCGAGTGGCTGCGACAGGAAGCAGCTCGAGACATCGGCGACCAACGGCACATCGCCGCAGTTGGGCAGCTCGTGGTACATGGTGCCAAAGATGGTGTTGTTCTGGCAGATGTATACGTAGTCGAGCCCATCGCCCGCGGCCTCGGCGGCAATGCGCGTGTTGATATCGGTCATGGTGGGAATGCGGTCGAAATTGGTGTCTTCGGAGCTCGCGAGCAGCACGGTCTCGCCGTACTTGGCGGCCTCCTTGTACGCCTTGTTGGCAAAGTTGCCGGTCACGACGTAGCCGGCGCGGCCGCGGCGCATGAGGTTCATGGGGATGCCCGCAAACTGCAGCGTGGCGCCGCCCTGCAAAAACAGGACACGGTAGTTGTCGGGGATGCTCATCAGGCGGCGCAGGGTTGCCTCGGCGTCGTCGATGATCTGCTGGTACATGCTAGATCGATGGCTCATCTCGAGCACGGACATGCCGCAACCGCGGTAGTCCATCATCTCGTCGGCGATCTCGGCGAGCACGCTTGTAGGCAGCGCGGCCGGGCCAGCTGAGAAGTTGTGCGCACGTGCCATCTTCTAGTCCCCCCTCGTAGTCGTTTGAACGTTCGGGATACTTTAGCACAGTGGAGCGCCAGGCGCGACCGCATCACGGTAAAACTCGAGTGCGCCGCTATGATTTGCAGGATGGTTACATGGGGGAGGGCGGTCGTTAGGTCTATATCACCGGGATATACCGTGACAAATACTCCTTGAGCGCCGTATTGCACACATAGAGATACGTTCCCAACATGCCGCGCGTCATGAGAACGTAGTAGGCGTTGACGATAATCTTTCGTAGGTCGTCGTCGCTTGCCTTTTTCTTTGCGACGGTATCTTTGAAGTTTGCCTTGTTAACGCAGACGCCCCCTTTGTCGTTGTCGTAGTAAATGTCTGGCCCCAGAATTACGAAGCCGTAGTTGAGGTCGTAGCCCTGTACCGTGTGGATGCATCCGACCTCGTTGACGGCGTTGGGGGAGTTAACCCAATCCTTTTGACTCGAGTTCCAACGTTTAGGGATGCCCTCAATGACGATGTCGAACGCGTCTTTGTGTTTCTTCGTTTCCCACTTCCACGCAAAACCTGCCGTCATGCGGGATAGACCAACTTCTTCTTCCTTGGCTTGCTGTAGGGAACAGAAATCCTCAAATTGGTTGACGATTCCAAACTGGTATCTGGGGGTATCGCTGTTCGGATCCCAGGTTCGCGAATCGTAAGGCTCCGATGAAAAGAGATTCTTGAATTTCATGCCGGCATGCATATACGCTTTGTTATCGAGTAGATCATATACAAAGTCGAGATACTCATCGCCGCCGCGTACTCGCATTTGCGTGCTTAGGCTGAACTCTTCAGTTTCAATGCCCTCTTCTTCGAGTTGGTTAAGTCGCCGCTCAAGACCGTCTCGATTGAGGCCGGATGCCCTGACTTGCTGCTTGGGGTCATAAAACAGATATGCCTTGTCGCAGCATTTGAATATCCAGTCAACTTGGTTGCTTGTGTGCGGAAGGTCAAGACGATCACAAGTGCTATAGAAGGCCTTGATGCCGGAGCCCATGCTTAGATAATTACCCAGTCGATGTGCTTCATCGACAAGTAGGATGTCATAACGATCATTTTTGGTTACGTCACTGGGGCTCAAGATATCGCCAGGCTTTAACCCTGGAAGGAAGTGCGTGAGTTTCCTGAGGGTCTTTTTCAGGGAATCCATGGGGGTGACAAAACCGACTCGCAGGCCGGAAAGGTTGGGCTCATTTTTGATTTTGAACATGAGACTGATGGCGAGGATTGTTTTACCTGTTCCCGGCGCGCCATTCACGACGGTTATACGTTCTCTTTTTGAGCCGCCATGTTTTACGTCTTCATGCTCCTGTTCGAGACGTTTAAAAATCGTCTCGATCGTTTCGTATTGGTCGGGCGTAAGCGTCTTGAAAGGCGAGAACTTGAACAGATCGGAGTTCTCGAGCTCTTCAATCGGATGAATCGCGTAGTTTTCTTCGCGAAGCTTTGTCCAGAGGTCTCGGAACCTCTGGCGATACTGAGGCCGCTCAAAATAATCGAATTGAGCATAGCCGTTGTTGGCATTGGTGACCTGGTATTTTTCGTCGGCACAGAACAGCTCAATAAGTCGATTCTCGAACTCGAACGTTGCGGATTGGTTGAAGGTGGGATTGTCGATCAGAAGGGTCCGGTCGAAGTCCTTGTCCACGTTTGCAGCGTGTTGTTTCATACGGCGCTGGGAATTGGTTGTTTGGCCGATGT
>DBEXMY010000231.1:0-7692 GCA_048168905.1 Collinsella sp.
AGACGGGTGTGAGAAGTATTACGGTCCGGATGGACGCTCGGTTTGACTAGATGAACATCATGAACAGCTTGGCCATGACAAAGCTGATGAGTCCGCAGGCGGGGAAGGTGAAGAACCAGGTGAACATCATGTCCTTGACGACGCCGAAGTTGATGGCCGAGAGGCGCTTGACGGCACCGACGCCCATGATGGCGCAGGTCTTGATGTGCGTGGAGGACACAGGGATGCCGGTAAGGGTGGCAAGCAGCAGGTTCGCGGCACCCGCGAGGTCGGCAGAGAAGCCCTGATACTTCTCGAGCTTAACCATGCTCTGGCCGACGGACTTGATGATGCGCTCGCCGCCCACGCTGGTGCCGATGCCCATAGTGGCCGAGCACAGCAGCATAATCCAGATGGGGATGCCTGCATCGCCGACGCTCGTCTGGCCGCTGGCAAAGGCCACGCCTAAAAAGAGCACGCCGATGAACTTCTGTCCATCCTGCGCGCCGTGCATAAAGCTCATGGCCGCAGCGCTCGCGATCTGAGCGTATTTAAAGAAGACATTGGCACGTCGCCTGTTGGCGGCGACGAAAAGAATCGAGACGAGCTTGCACAGGACCCAGCCCATGACAAAGCCCAGGCCGATGGAGAGCGCCAGGCCGTAGATGACCTTCATCCACTCGTGGACGTTGACGCTGCTCGCACCGCCGAGGGCGATGGCGGCACCGGTCAGGCCGGCGATAAGGCTGTGGCTTTGCGAGGTGGGGATGCCAAAACGCGACGCTGTGGCGCCGTAGACGACGATGGAGAACAGCGCCGCGCATAGGCAGGCGAGCGCCATGGTGCTGTTTCCGCCAAAGTCGACGATATGTGAGATGGTGTTGGCGACGCTCGCGTTAAAGTGCGTCATGATGAGCACACCGAGGAAGTTGAATGCGGCGCTCATGAGAATGGCGGCGCGGGCGGGCATGCAACGCGTAGTGACGCAGGTCGCGATGGCGTTGGGCGCGTCGGTCCATCCATTGACGAAGATGGCGCCCAACGCGAGGATCACGGTGACGGCAAGGACTGGGTTCGACACAATTTGGCCGAGGAAGGTTGAGAACGTTACGTCCATATATGGGCTTTCTCGAAGTTTGCAGACACGTTACAAAAACATGATAAATCGTATCACCTCCTGCGGGTCTCTTTACCGAGTTCTGATGGGAGAAGTGAACTTTTTGGCACTAAAATTGAATATTAGCCCTGTTGACCGCGGGTGTTCTTTTTGCTAACACGCCATGCGGACACGTGCGATTACTACGACACTCCAAAACCACAGTCTGTTCGCTTTACAACATGCAAACATGCGTTCGATAATAGGAGGCATGGAATATCGACAGACAGACGGCAAAACTCGGCGCGTACACAAGCAGTATGTGGACGTCGTGGCTCGCATCCTCGCGGGCGGACAAGTCGTGCCGGTTACCGTCTGCTGGGTCGACGGTCGCTGCTTTACGATTGACGAGATTGTCTCGTCCACGGGCTTTGGCTTAACGGTTCACGGTGTTCGTACGGCGACCTATAAGGTGCGTTTTGGCGGGCACGCGACCGAGTTGTATCTGGAGGACCAGACGCGCGAGCGGGCGGACGGCTCGCAGGCACACGTGATGCGTTGGTGGGTCTGGGCCTTTGATCGCACGCTCGAGGGCGAGCGCCGTAGGTAAGGACGTACGGCATTCGGGTACAATGACAGGAATCTTGTCAGCTACTGCGCTGTCGCGGCGCTTTTGAAAGGACGAAATTATGAACGATATTCAGGGCTATCAGAACGGCCCCATCGAAACCGGCGCAAGCCGTGCCAAGGAGATGTCGCCGCGTGCGTATAATCTTGCCATGTCTGCCCTCATCTTCTTGGGCTTTTGTGCCATGGGCGCTGGTGCTTACTTTACGAGCACCATGGCGTTTGCCCGCATGATGATGAGCGGCGCCGCCCTGCCACTGGTCTTTGGCTCGTTTATTTTGACCATCGTCGGCATGGTCATGATGTCGGCCGCCGCCAGTAAGCAGTCCGTGGGCCTGTCCTTTGTGGGCTACGTAATCTTTGCGAGCACCTTTGGCCTGACCGCGTCGTTTGGCCTTGCCAACTACGACCTGCCCACCATCAACACTGCCTTTATCGCCACGGCCGCCATCACCTTTGTCTTTGGCGCCTTGGGCGTGACGTTCCCCAAGTTTTTCCAGCGCGTATATGGCATCGGTTTTGGCATTCTGCTCGCCACTATTCTGGTTGAGATCGTGCTGATGTTCATGGGCGTCTCGCAGACCATCACCGATCTGATCGTAATCGTGGTGTTCGCCGGCTTTATTGGCTACGACACCTATGTTGCCACGACGGTGCCGCCTACGCTGCCCAACGCCGTGCTCATGGCGTCCAATCTGTTCGTGGACATTATCAACGTGTTCCTGCGCATCCTGAACATCCTTGGCCGTCGCGACTAGTGGCGAATTGCGGCGGTGCTTGCCGTGCGTGTAAATCGATGCGAAAGGCGGTCCTTCGGGGCCGTCTTTTTTGTACTCGGCGGGGTATCATGGATGGGAAAAGCCGATAGCGGCAGCGACAGGAAAGGTGACCACTTATGGCAGACGTCGACAACAGGAACCGTAACCGCAGGTCCAACCGAGCGGGTCAGCCCAATCCCAAGCGCGAGGCCCGTGCCAAGGCCGCCGAGCGTCACGTGGCAACTGTGTCCGAAGCGTGCGCCAAGGATATCGAGCGTTCGCTTGCCGGCGTGTGCGAGTTCGATGGTATGCCTGCCGGTTTTGTCGCGGCGATGAAGGCCAAGGTTCAGAGTGCTGTGGCCGCCGAAGAACAGGTTGCCGAGGACGTCGAGGGCGCGGAGGCTGCCGAGACCGAGACGGCGCCCGAGACCGAGGCAGCGCCTGAGCCTGCCGAGGAAATCGCCGAAGCTGAGTCCGCGCCTGCTGAGGAGCCCGCTCCGGTTCTGCCTGAGGTCACCGTGCTCGATGCCTCCGCCACGCAGGCCATCCTGGACAACGGTCGTGGCTATGCGCAGTTCTGCGACATGGCCGTGCTCGCCTTTGCCTCGTTCACCAACCCGGGCGGTGGCTACATCCAGGGCTATCTGGGCCAGGAGGCCACGCTGTGCGCCGATTCGTATCTGTACAACGTTCTCGATAAGCAGCGCAAATGGTACGGCGAGAACCGTCGCCGCAACATCAACTGCGAGCTTTACCGCAACCGTGCGCTGGTGGTGCCTGCGGTGCGCTTCGACCGCAACCACGTGCATGCATACGCCGACGTGATCGTGGCCGCCGCGCCCAACGTTAAGCGCGCCCGCCAGGAGTATCGCGTGAGCGACGATGCTCTGCTGGACGCCCTGCGCGACCGCATTCGCTTTGTGCTTGCCATCTGCGACGAGCTAGGTCGCGAGAAGCTCGTGCTGGGCGCTTGGGGCTGCGACAACAACGGCTTTGACGCAGAGGCCGTGGCCGAGCTCTTCCGCAAGGAGCTCGCGTCGGGCGACTTTAAGGTCAAGCAAGTCTTCTTTGCCGTGCCTTCTACGCGCTGGGATGAGGATTTTGCCAAGTTCGAGCACGTGCTGGCAAACTTCCCCGAGCGCAACGAGGAGTCCTATGCCCAGGTTGCCGCTCGCGCTGCGGCAGCTCGCGCCGCCGAGCAGGCCCAGGCTGCTACCGAGGATGATGAGGACGAGGACGATTGGCGCAAGTACCTGTAATCGGTAAGTGCTGACAGATAGGTCGAGCCGGCGGGAGAGGCTGCTTCCGTCGGCTTTTTACTGAGCGAGGGGCTTACGATGAAAAACGTTCTATGCTTTGGCGACAGCAACACCTATGGTTACGATCCGGCGGGCATGCGCGACGGCACCGCGGTGCGCTATGCGCAGGATGTGCGCTGGTGCGGCGTGGCCCAACGTGACTTAGGCGAGGGCTGGCATGTAATTGAAGAAGGCCTCAACGGCCGCACGACGGTACGCGACGACATGTGCCATCTGGACACCAATCTTAACGGCATCCGCGCACTTCCGATGCTGCTCGAGGCCCATAAGCCGCTGGACGCCATTGTGATCATGCTGGGCACCAACGACTGTAAGACGGTCTTTAACGTGACAGCTTCCGATATCGCCCGTGGCGCCATGGCGCTGATTCGCGCCGTCCGCGCGTTTCCGTGGACCGACGCTGCGCCTTGTCCGCGCATTCTGCTGATGGCGCCTATCAAGATTAAGCCGCAGATCGCCGACGTATATATGACCGATTTTGACGAGCATTCCGTAGAAGCCTCGGAACATTTTGGTGAGTACTACGCGCATGTGGCTGAGCAGTTTGGCTGCGACTTTTTGAATGCCGCCGACTTTGCCGAGCCGGGCGATATCGACTATCTGCATATGATGCCCGAAAGCCATGAGAGCCTGGGTCACGCCGTGGCAGCCAAGCTCCAAGAGATGCTCGGAGAGTAGCGCGACCCCAAACCACCGCAAAGGGGGCGGGCGCCTTTGCGGTGGCTTGGGCTGCGAATCTTAATACTGCCACATGTGGTTGACAGGGCCGGAGCCTTTGCCCATGTTCAGGCCGGCGGCCAGAGCGCCTGTCAGGTAGGCCTTGCCGGCATTGATGGCGTCGGCAAGATCCATGCCCTGCGCCAGCGCACAGGCGATGGCGGACGAGAGCGTGCAGCCGGTGCCGTGCGTGTTGTCGGTCTCAATACGCTTGTGGCGGAACCACGTGGTGAGCGGATCGCCTAGGTGGTTGCCCTCATCATCGAGCGGCGCGGGTTCGGCCAGTACGTCGTTGGCCTCGTTGACAAAATGCCCGCCCTTAACGAGGGACGCGCAGCCAAAGCGGCGGGTGAGGAGCATGGCAGCGTTTTGCTGGGTGCGCTCGGAATCGACCTCGTAGTCGAGCAGCGCCATGGCCTCGGGGATGTTGGGCGTGATGACGGTCGCCAGCGGGAACAGGCGACGCGTGAGCGCCTCAGCGGCATCTTCGGCAATGAGGCGGGCGCCCGAAGTGGCGACCATGACGGGATCGACGACGATATTTTGTGCGTTCCAGGCACTCAGGCGGTCGGCGATAACCTCGATAATCTCTGCAGAAGAAACCATGCCGATTTTGACTGCGTTGGGGCGAATATCGTCAAAGACGGCGTCAATTTGCGCAGCGACGATATCGGGGGAGATATTTTGCACGGCGGTGACACCGAGCGTGTTTTGTGCGGTGATGGCCGTGATGGCTGTCTCGGCATACAGACGGTGCGCCGTGATGGTCTTAATGTCGGCCTGAATGCCGGCGCCACCGCTGGAATCGGATCCTGCGATGGATAGAACGGCAGGTACCTTGCTGCGATCCATGTTCGCTCCCTTGTCTGGTTGGATTCAAATGGGTCTTTAAGCCAGCATTATAAAGATGCCCAGGCCGGCGATATGCCGAACCCGGGCGCGAGATGTAATTTTTACGCAAATGTAAGCAAATGTTCACACGTCAACAATTGGCGGGCGCCGACTCGATGTTAAAAGGCGATTGCGGCGAAGAGACTAGTCCTCAATACCGAGGTCGATCGTCGTGCCCTCAAACACTTTGTTGACGGTGCGGACGGCGCACATCTTGCCACACATGGTGCAAGTGCCCTCGGTGGCGGCGGGGGACTCCTCGTAGCGCTTCTTGCCCGTAACCGGGTCGAGCGCGCACTCCCACATGGCGTCCCAGTCGAGCTTGCGGCGTGCCTGGCCCATCTTGTCGTCCATGTCGCGGGCGTGGGGCACCTTTTTGGCGATGTCGGCGGCGTGTGCGGCGATCTTGGTGGCCATGAGGCCATCGAGCACATCCTGGGCGTTGGGCAGGCATAGGTGCTCTGCCGGTGTCACGTAGCACAGGAAGTCGGCACCGGAGCTTGCGGAGATGGCGCCGCCGATGGCGGCGGTAATGTGGTCGTAGCCCACGCCGATATCGGTCACCAGCGGCCCCAGCACATAGAACGGGGCGTTGTGGCACAGACGCTTCTGCAGCTTCATATTGGCGGCGATCTCGTCGAGCGCCATGTGACCCGGGCCCTCGACCATGACCTGGACGCCGGCGGCCCAAGCACGCTTGCACAGCTTGCCCAGTTCGATCATCTCGGCAGTCTCGGTGGCGTCGTTGGAGTCGTAGAGACAGCCCGGGCGGCAGGAGTCGCCGAGTGAGATCGTTACGTCGTACTCGTGGCAGATTTCGAGCACCTCGTCGTAGAACTCGTAGAAGGGGTTCTCGTTACCGGTGACTTCCATCCAGCCAAACAGCAGCGAGCCGCCGCGGCTGACGATGTTCATGAGGCGGCCGGTCTCCTTGAAGGTCTTGATGACCGATTTATTGATGCCGCAGTGGATGGTCATAAAGTCCACGCCGTCTTCGGCGTGTGCACGCACGACCTCGAGCAGATCGTTCTTGGTCAGCTTGACCAGCGGCTTTTCCATGTAGCCGATGGCATCGTACATGGGGACGGTGCCTACCATGAGCGGCGTCTCGTCGATGAGCTGCTGGCGGAACTGGCGCGTCTTGCCCGAGTTGGAGAGGTCCATGATGGCGTCGGCGCCAAAGTCCTCGGCGATCTTGACCTTCTTCCACTCTTCGGCGGCATCGGCCTTATCGCCCGAGATGCCCAAGTTGACGTTGACCTTGGTGGACAGGCCCTCACCGACGCCAAAGGCGCGCATGCCCTTTTTGATGTGCACGATGTTGGCGGGAATGGCGATGCGGCCGTCGGCCACGCGCTCGCGGATGTACTCGGGGTCGCGATGCTCGCGCTCGGCGACTTCCTTCATCTGCGGTGTGATCTGCCCGGCGCGGGCGAAGTCGATTTGCGTGACGAGCTTGGGCTCGGTCTGTGTGCTCATTGGCACGGCTCCCTTCGTTGGCATTACCCATATCAGGTTTGCGGGTCAGGGCGGGCGCGCCCAGTCTCAGCCTGCCGTCTTGTCCTGCAAGCTCCCCGTTTATGTGGTGGGCTCAAGTATAGCCTGAATGGGTACGATTGGGCCAACAAGCGTGCCTGTGGGGAGGCGAACATGGAAGACAAGCATCTATATCGAGAGACACAATGGGATGTATCGGCCGAGGAAAGCCGTGCGCACCATGGCCTTGTCGCGATTGGTTTTGCGGTGCTTGCCGTGTTGGTGATTGCCTTTTGTATTTGGACGTTCGGCGGTCGTGGCGGCGTCACCTGGGGGTTTGAAGCCGACGATGCCCTGCCGATTATGACCATGAAAGTTTCTGGTGGCAACACGGTTGCCGCACCGGGCGACTATTGGTATCCGCGCGACGAGTTTGTGCAGCTGCAGTTGAGCGGCGGGTCTATTCCGGGCGAAGAAATCGAACGCGTGACGTTTGATGAGGCACTCAAAACACTCATGGTGAAGCTCAAAGATCAGGGCGATGTGCCCACGACCATGGATATCGCTCTGACGGAGTGGCGTCTGGAACCTCCGTCGGGCGTTACGGTATCCGACGTAGAGCACGTTAAGATTACCTACCAAAATGGCTCGACGAGCGAGATTGCAAAGGCCGATGGCTTGGCGGAGTAACGGGGTGTTTGGAAACGGCGGGCCTATAGTGCCTGCGCGTTCATGAAAACCAGGGTGTTTTTGTCTGAAAGCTCGGGGATGTGCCGATAGCCGATATTGAATGCGGTAAGTTCGCTTGCATCCTCGAGCTTGTTTTCTG
>DBEXMY010000232.1:0-4832 GCA_048168905.1 Collinsella sp.
TTTGCTATTCCCGGCGGGGGCCGCGGGTAAAGTTTATCGCGAGTTCCGCACGAACAGGAGGCCACTTAATGTGGCCTCCGTCGTGAGCAGGACTGTAGAGCAGGAAACCTAAGCCGGTGTCCCCACTCTCCCGGGGCCGAACGCCCTAGTTGTTGAGCATGCGGTCGAAGCTTCCCGAGTCGCCATCCCGATAGTCTGCGGTCATCAGAATCTCCTGCGGAATGCGCCCGCCCTCGCGCAGCACGTTGCGGAACTGCACGCGCGTAACCATGGGCAGATCCTTGATCGTCGCTGCCAGGTTCTGCGGCACACCCTGGTTGGCAGCCGCGGGCTCGCACTCTCCGCCGGCCTTCACGCGACGCTTATGCTCGGCGAGCATGGCGCGGTACATGCCGGCATGCAGGCGAATCTCAACCACATTGGCATTGCGAGCCTGCTCGACGATGCGCGCGCCCTCGCGATCGATATCGCCCACGTAGTAGACGTAGTTAAAGCGATAGCCAATCTCGGCCAGATAATCATCCAGTGCGTGCGAGACGCTCGCTTTGCAGCCGCCGCCAAAAATCACGCCGCCCACCTTGATGCCAAAGAGCTTGGCGTGCTTGCGGCCACGCAGCAGCTTGACGATCTCGTCGTAGGTGTCCAGGTTCTCGACCATAATGAACGGCTTGTCGGCTCCCAGCGTAAAGAAGCCCGTAAAGTGCACGGGGCGATTGGGGGCGACCTTGATCGCCTGCATGCTGATGCCCTTTTCGGTCATACGCCTGATCAGGCGCTCACCGTGCTTGCCGTCAAAAGCCTTCTCGTCGTTAAAGATCTGGTAGGCACGCTGGCGGCGCGAGGCAACCGGCGTATCGGCACCTCGGTTCTGCTCGATCCAAGCCTGGATGATTGCGATTTCCTCGGCAATCTTGCGGTTGGACATCTCGTTGTGCTGAGTGCGCTGCGGAGCCTTTTTGCCGTCCTTGCCCTCGACCTTTACGATCTGTGTCTGCTGCTCCTTGATCTTGGAGAGCGCCATAGGCGTGGGGACAACCTTGAGCAGCTGCCTGCCTAAAACGCGGGCAAGGGCAAACGCCGAGACCTCGCCGTGGGCGGCCGACTCGGGCTGCTGGGCAGCAGTATCTACTGCGGCAGACTCCGGCTTCTTCTGAGACTTGCGCTTAGAATCGCCTTGGGAATTGCGCTCGCGCTTCGGCATAGACGCCTGCTTCTGCGGACGATCGGACTTGCTCTCCTTCGCTGACTGGCGCTTAGGCTGCCCCGAAGAAACCTCGGCCTTCGCATCCTCGTTCTGCGGCGTGGTCTTCTCGGTTGCAGTCTCGGCATGGGAACTGCGGCCCCCACGATGGCGACGGCGGCGAGGCTTGCTCGACGCGCCCTGCTCCGCCTGCTCATCAGTAGGCTGCTGGCCCTTGGCCTCGGCATCAACCTCAAGCTGCGGCTCAACAGGCTTCTGCTCGCGAGCCGCCGGCTCAACGGTCTTCTCGTCCTGGGTGGTCGAAACCGACTCGCCCTTCTCCTGACGCTTTACGGGATATGCACGTCCCGCAAAACCGCGACCAGGACGACACGAACCCGGAGCCTTCTTGGCAGACTCCTCAACATCGTCTGCAACCTCAGAAGACTCTTCAACCTCACGCGCGGCATCCTGCTGTGCAGTCTTAAAGTGAGCACCGCGACGACGCTTGGGCTCTTGGGCCTCCACGGGCTTTTGCTCCCTCGCGGGCTTCTGCGACTCGGCAGCAACCTCGGTCTCAACAGCCTCAGCATCCGTCTCACCCTTTTGAGCAACGGCGCGACGGAAGCGCTCCTGCTGGGCGCGGCGCTGCGCATCGCGCTTGCCACTCCCGCCAAAACCGCCGCGGCCGGCCTTGGCCGTAAAGGCGCGAACGACGCTCTCGTCAAGCAGCTCGTCGGTATCGACATGCTCGCGCGGAGCCGTTTCCACCGAAGCGGGCGCCTCGACAACGTCCTCGACGGCCTCTTCGGCAACCTCGACGGGCCGCTCCTGGGCATCGTTAATCTCGGCATTGATGGTATAGAACGCCGGGCGCCCGTTAATGCCGCTACCCTCGATCTTGGTCACGATCTTTGCCGCGATAAGCTCATCGCGCATCGCCTTGGTGTCGCACTCCTTATCGACGGAGCGGAAAATCTGCGCCAGCGCACTCGACTTAATCTTGAGCGCCTTGCGGCAAAGCAGGTCGTAGGCAACCAGCTTGGCACGCTCAGCAGAAAGCGACGTCTGGCTGCTCAGGCGCTCAGCCAGAGCATCGACATTTTGTTGGTTATCGGAATATACCGTCTTGGCCACGGGGCCCCTTTCATATGCACACATATACGTCTATATGGTACAACGCGCGCCCTTATCCACGCAAAACATCTGCGAGAACACTCGAGCGTCACCCGCTTTTGCATGAAAAAAGACCGAGCCCGCGAAGTCGCGGACCCGGTCTTTCCGAGTCAAATGGATGGGAGATTCAACCCGTCCGACCGACTAGGCCTTGGCGGCCTCGGCGTCAGCGGGAGCCTCGGCGGCAGCGGCGCGACCGTACTCGGCCTTGCCCATCTCGGACCACTCGGGCTCCTCATCAGGCATGGAGCCAGCCTCCTTGCCGAAGAACTCCTTGAGGCAGTTGACGGCGACGATGAGGCCCAGGACCATCAGCAGGACGGCAAAGACGAGCTGCAGGCCCTTGGTAGCGGCGACGGAGACGGCGGCCGTGGTGGCGGTAGCCGGGATGGTGCCGAAGAAGCCGTAAGCCTGGACGGCGGCCATGCAGCCCATGGCGCTCTGGACCAGCGAGGTGAAGGTGCAGCAGAGCAGGAAGGCGACGGGCACGTAGAGCATCCAACCCTTGCGGCCGGTGCACTTGCAGAACACGGCGAGGGTGATCATGGTCATGCCGCCGAGCAGCTGGTTGGAAGCACCAAAGAGCGGCCAGATGTTGGCATAGCCACCAAAAGCGAGGGCGAGACCGGGAAGCAGGGTGACGACCGTGGCGAACCAGGGGTTGCCGAGGACCTTCATGTAGCCGGCCTTGGACTCGATGGCCAGGGCGTCGTTGGTCTGGGCAAAGAACTCGGAGAACGAGGTGCGGGCGATGCGGGCGACGGCGTCGAGCGAGGTCAGGGCCAGAGCGGAGACGTTCATGGTCATGAAGACGGTAGCGAGCGTGCCGTCAACACCGAAGGCCTGCATACCGCGGGAGATGCCAGCGGCGAAGATCTGGAACGGGGTGGAAGCGACACCGGCGTTGAGGGCGCCGGTACCGGCGGTGTTCATATCGGAGAACATGATGCCGGCAACGATGATGGCAAGGATGCCTACGAAGGACTCGACGATCATTGCGCCGTAACCGACCTTGACGGCGTCCTGCTCCTTCTCGACCTGCTTGGAAGAGGTGCCGGAAGAAACGAGGCTGTGGAAACCGGAGAGAGCACCGCAAGCGACGGAGACGAACAGGACCGGGAACATCATGCCGGAGGCAGTGGAGAAGCCGGTGAAGACCGGAGCGGTGATAGTGGCCTGACCGTTGACGCCCAGGACGACGATGCCGAGGACAGCGCAGACGATCATGACGATCATCATGATGGAAGTGAGGTAGTCACGCGGGGTCTTGAGCATCTGGATGGGCATAGCGCCAGCGAAGACCAGGTAGACCATGACGACGGCGAACCACTGGAACTTATCCAGGTAGACCGGAAACTGCATACCGACGGCGAACATGAGAACCATGAGGACCACGCCGGTGACGAACTCGGCAGCGCCGGTGAGGTTGAACTTCTTCTGGGCCCAACCAAAGGCGATAGCGACGAAGGTGAACAGGATGGAGATGGTACCAGCGCAGCCGGCGGCATAGGACTTGGTGAAGTCGATGGCACCGGTAGCAGTACCAGAAGCGTCAACGGCCGGGGTGAACATGAACGTCTTGCAGACCATGTCGGTAAAGGCGGCGATGACGATGATGCAGAACAGCCAGCAGAACAGCAGGAACAGGCGACGGCCGGTCTTGCCGATATACTTCTCGATGAGCTGAGCGAGTGACTTGCCGTTGTTCTTCATCGAAGCGTACAGGGCACCAAAGTCGTGGACGGCGCCAAAGAAGACGCCGCCGACGAGGACCCAGAGCACGACGGGCAGCCAGCCAAAGGCCATGGCGACGATCGTACCCGTGACAGGGCCAGCACCGCAGATCGAGCTGAACTGGTGCGAAAACGCAGTGAAGGCGGAGACGGGCGAGAAGCTGTTGCCGTCCTTCATGCGCTTGGCCGGCGTGAGGGCCTCTTTGTCAACGCCCCACTTGTTGGCCAGCCAGCGGCCGTAGCCCAGATAGCCGCAGGCGAGCACCGCCGCGGCCACAACCATGAGCAAAACTCCGTTCATTACATTTCCTCCTCTAAAAAGAACTTCCTAGACATAAAAAATGAGGGCCGTCGGTTGCGCTCGACGGCCCTCATCTTCATCAGCCGCCCGTTATCGTACGGGCTAGCTGTATGTGCTAACCCGCATCAGATAATTACTACGCTGATAATGTTTAGCTGATGCGTGAACATGTCTAAGAAATCCTCTTCAATCATGATGCGAACGATCCGTGCGTGTTCACATCCCCCAGTGGTTGAAAAGGAGTATGAAACTTTAGTTACCTAAAGTCAACGCAAATTTGTAATGAATTTTCAACTTTTTTGGATTTCTCGGTATAAAACGCCACTGACCTCGGACTTTACCCAGCGACAGTTTTTGCATGAGAGATGTCCCTCGGGAGCGGGCGGGCGTATACAAGGTTTCCTGCTCTACAGTCCTGCTCGCACGGAGAGCACATTAAGTG
>DBEXMY010000233.1:0-9288 GCA_048168905.1 Collinsella sp.
GGCTGAGGCTGTCCCTGGGGAGCGGGGCCAGAGGCACCGGCATTAGGAGCACCACACACGCCGCAGAACTTGTCGTTATCGCCCATGGGGGCGCCACACTGCGAGCAGAACATAGAATCATCCCTTCGTATCTTGAACGAATCACTTGGATCGCAAACGATGTCTTTAGCATCATTATTGCCCAATGTGGGGTCAAATACTCAAAGATGACCGATTTGCAAGGTACGCGGCGCCAGCAGGCGGTTCGTTGAATATGTCTGTGCTAGTTCGTTCCGCGGAAGCCCTTGCCGACGATCTCGGAGCTGTCGACGATCGTGATAAAGGCACCCGGATCGACTTCGCGCGCATAGCGGCGTAGTTGCACGGCCTCGCGACGGCTCAGCACGCTCATGATCACCGTCACGCACTTGCCCGAGAAGGCACCGTAGCCGCGACTGATGGTCGCTGTGCGGTTGAGATGCTTGACGATAAACTCCTCGACTTTGCGCGGCTCGGAGCAAATGACCGTGCAGACTTTGCGCAGGTGAATGCTCTCAATGGCTTTATCGACCACAAGCGTCTTGGCAAACAGGCCGAGCACGCAGTACAGACCGACACGCGGGCCATACAAAAAGGCCGCGATGGCCACGATGCCGATATCAACCAACAGCAGCGCGCGGCCAATCTCGAGCGTCGTGCGGCGCTTGAGGATCATGGCAAGAATGTCCGTGCCGCCCGTCGAGGCGCCAATATCAAAGACAATAGCGCTGCCGAGCGCCGGCAAGATGACGGCAAAGCACAGGTCGAGCCACATATCACCCGTCAGAGAGACATCGGTCGGAATAAAAAGCTCAAACAGCGAAACATAGGCCGAAAGCGCAAACGAGGCGAAGACGCTCCACAGGATTGCATTGCGCTCCAAAAAGATAAAGCCCAAGACGACGAGAACCGCGTTGATAATCCACATAAAAACGCCGACGGGCAGGGTCGGGAACAGCGTGGACAGAATGACCGACACGCCCGAGGTGCCGCCAAAAGCAAAGTGATTAGGGGTTTTAAACGCAACGATGGCGAAGGCCGTAAGAATCAGGCCCAGATTGAGCTCGGCAAAAAAGCGCGGGAAGCCCGGCTCCTGGCTGCGCTTTTGACCGACACGCTCGCCGCGCTCGATATCGGTGCGATCAACCACGCGCTCCATCGGCACCACGGGAGGACGATGCACCTCCTCGGCAGCACGCGATGCCGCCTCTGCCGCGGCGGCCTCAATCGCCCATGCCTTGCTTTCTGTTTCGTGCTCGTCGGCCATTACGGCAACCCCTCGTTAACAATTTGGAAACAATGCGCCCATTAGGGTAACGCGGAACGCGACGATTGCAACCCCTAGTTAGACGAGCGGTATGCCCACATCGGGGGGCATACAAATAACGGCCGGCCACGCTTTTGCTTGCGCGGTCGGCCGTTTAACGTTTTCGCAGATAAAGCCTGCCAAAACAAACCTGTCCCTTTTTGGAAGGTTACTCGTGCTGGCTGGTGCGGTGCTCGTACTCCTCGGGGGTGATGACGTCCTCGATGCGCAGGTTGACGCCCGCCACCTCAAGGCCGGTCATCGCGGCAAGGCGCTCGGTGACACGTGCCTTGACATCGTCGAAGATCGCGGGCGCATAGGCGCCGTACTCGATAATGACGGAGATGTTGACGACCACGCGATTGTCATCGGTGACCTCAACCGTCACGCCCTTGGTCAGATTCTCGGCACCAAACTGCTCCTGCACAAAGTGCATAAGGTTACCCTTCATGCCCAGGACGTGCGGCACCTCGCGGGTGGCCATGGCGACGATCTTCTCGATCACGCCGTTGGAATAGGTCAGCGAGTCCTCGGACTCGTCTGTTTCCTCATCATCCTCGTCCGCGTCATCGGCGGACTCGGCCTCGACGAGAGCCTCGTCCTCGAGCGTCACATCCTCGGCCTCGGCAGCGACGGTCTCGTCTGCCTCGAGCTCGGTATCGGCCACATCGACCTTCGTATTAAAAGCCATGGTTCCTCCTTATGCCTGCCGCGGATGCGACAGTCGAATACATATTAGCGGCCGCTAAACAGACGGCCGAAGAAGTTGACGATCCCGTTTTCGCCGTCGCGAATTTGGCCGATCACGGCGCCGATCAGCACGAAGAATGCAATGACGAGCGTGTCCCACAGGCCGAGCGTGAGCACCAACACGGCAAGGATAAAGCCAGCGACGGCACCGAGCGTGGTGTTGGGATGACGCACAGCATAGCTCCAGATGGCAGCGCCCGTACCCTTGATGAGACCCATAGCCTCGTCAAAATCCGCGGCCGCCGCGTCTTGTAACTCAGTTGCCTCTGCTTTGGAATCAACAGGTTCGTTCGCCGGCGTGGCGCTCTGGTCAATCGTCAGGCGCGGCGTACGAGCGGTCTTATCTTGATTGGTATCACTCACCGGAAACCTCCACGGTCTGGACGGTAGTCTTGGACGGCAAAAAACGGACGCGCGTGGTCGTACCCGGCGTGCCGAGCATGGTGTCGCAAGCTTCCTCGATGCGCTGCTGCATCGCGGTAGCCAGAGATGCCACGTCCTTATCGTCAAGCGCGATAGCCTCGACCTTAAAACGGACATGCGAATCGTCGGAACCTTGGACGCGGGCCTCGACATGCTCGATCATCACGCGATCGTCGCGCTCTGCAGCAGCCCTGGCGCACGAAGAAAGCGCCGCGAGCGTGACCTCGATATTGCGCTCCCCCGCCGGATGCACGCAGGACGGCTCGCGACGAGCAAACATCAGGCGGAAGAAGCTTACCAGCACGCCAATCGCCACAACTCCGCCGCATGCCGTCACGACAATGCGCGGCATGGGGTCGCGCATCAGCAGCATAAAGCGATACGTATACGGCCCCCAAAACTGGCAGACAAGCGTACCCAGCGCCACGATGGCGGCGGCAAGATACACAATCGCTAGGGCTCGTTTGAGTACGCGCACGTGGCGCTCCCTTCAAATCTCGGCTCTCGAAATGCAAAACGGTTCGCATCATTATAAAAGAGCCGGGTCCGGTGCTCTACGCACGCGGATCCGGCTCATCTATTCCACGAGGCTTGCATGCTCGCTTCATTATGCCCAGATATGCACGGCTTAACCCGTGCGGGCGCTACTCCTCCTCGAGGGCAGCGATGACCTCGTCGGTCATGTCCATGGTGCTGTAAACATCCTGGACGTCGTCGAGCTCCTCAAGACGGTCGATGAGGCGCTGAACCTTCTTGGCGTCGGCGCCGGAGACCTCGGTCGGGGTGGTCGGGACCATGGTGGTCTCGGAGCCCTTGACCTGGACGCCCTGCTCCTCGAGCGCCTTGGAGACAGCCATGACCTCGTTGGCAGTAGTCCAGACGATCCACTCCTCGCCGGCGTCCTCGTAGTCCTCGCCACCGGCCTCGGCGATGGCCATCATGAACTCATCCTCGTCACCGGCAGCACCATTGGCGATCATGGTCTCCTTCTTGGCGTTCTCGTCCAGGATCTCCTTGGCGACGACGATCTGGCCCTTGCGCTCAAACTGGAAGGCGACGGAGCCGGAGGTGCCCAGGTTGCCACCGGCGTGGGAGAAGGCGGAACGGACATCAGCGGCGGTACGGTTGCGGTTGTCGGTCAGGCAGTCGACGTAGACGGCGACACCGGCGGGACCGTAGCCCTCGTACACGATGTTCTCGTAGACGGCGGCATCGGCACCCGAACCAAAAGCCTTGTCGATAGCGGACTTAATCTTGTCCTTAGGCATGGACTGAGCCTTGGCCTTGGCAACGGCAGCGGCGAGGCTGGCGTTGTTCTCGGGCAGCGGGTCACCGCCGAGACGGGCAGCAACGGTGATGTTGCGGCTGAGCTTGGAGAAGAGGGCGGAACGCTTGGCGTCCTGCGCGCCCTTACGATGCTTGGTTGTGGCCCACTTAGAGTGTCCGGACATACGTGTCTCCTATCGGTTTCGACCTAAAGCCCAGCGCAGATGCTCGGGCAATATAAACAAACGTCGTTATGATATACCTACTGCCCTGCGAGATAAACCCCAAAATGAAGGCGTCGTGATGATGTCCCCTTTGGTGCAAAGAAACCTGGCCCTCAATGCACCAAATTAGAACCAGAAGAAGTCGCTGCGGGTGACGGTGGCGCCGATGGCGAAGGGCATGCAGGCGATGACCGGATACAGGTAGCGCATGTAAGTCGAGCCGTTGCACGGGCCAATCAGGCACACAGCGAGTACGCCCAGCAGCGGCACCCAGATCGCCAGCGCACGCCATGAATGACGACGCAGCAGGTAGACCACCACGGCGATCATGATCCACACATAGGTGGCCGAGCTCATGGTGAGCGAAATAAACGGGATGCGCTGCACCGCCACACGGTACAGATTGATCAGGTGGTCGCACCAGCGCACCACGTTGCTGTCGACCGGATGGAAGTCGAAGTACTTGAGGTTATCGGGCTTCGCCATAATCTCGGCACTGCGCGCCGTGCTGTAGACCCACGCATCGCGGGCACTCGGATAAAAGTAGCCGTAGTAGTTATTGATGAGCGCCGAGATATAGCACTCGGGATCCTTTTTGAACAACTGGGCCCACACCTCAAAATAGGCCTTGATGTCCTCCTGCGAGGCGTACTCGTTAAAGCAGTTCTTGACGGCATCGGACTTGTCGGGGTTGTAGCGGCGGCCCAGATTCTCGTACTTGAGCACCCGGTCGATCACGGCGCGCTCCTCATCGGTTACCAAACCGTCGCAGGGCGCCTCCACGATGGTGCCGTCCTCCTTAACCGTAGGGTTGACGCCCGAGTTGAGGCCGTCGTGCTTTTGGACGAAACGAGCCGTCTGTTGGAACGGAATCGAGAGGATTTCGCGCTTGGAACCAGGCGTGATATCGTGCGCCGGCATAAAGACCTTGGTGAAGTACATATTAGAGGCAAGGCAGAGCGCGAGCACCGCGAGAACGCCAACCCAGCGGAAACGCGAGATGGCGCCCGAAGGCGCAGCACCAGCCTGCTTGGCTGCACGACGAGCCACATGCACGTCCCATGCGCAAAACGTCGCCGCGATTACGCATGCCGCCAGCGGAAACACCAGGCCGCCGTTGCGCAGAAACGTGGAACCCATGGCGCCCAGAGCGAGAAGCAGCCAGTCGTGGCGCGCAAAGAGCACGGGCCTCTGTTCGCCCGCACGCTCGGCATTGGCATCGCGACGGGGCAGGCCACATGCCACGAGCTTGACGGTCTGTACCAGCAGCACCAAGAACGCGTCGGCAAAGAGCACATCTTTGGTGAGCAACGCCGCGTAGTTAGAGAACATCGGCATAAACGCAAAGAACAGCAGGATCGCACCGCGAACCGGCAGGCTCACGCCCAGTTTGCGCAGCGACGAAATGGAATAGGCCATGCAGGCGGCCGTGATGACGAACTGAGCACAGGTGTAGATGGCAAGACCCGCGTTAGCGCTGTTGAACAGCGAAAGCCCCAGCTGAACGCACGAGCCGATAATGGCCGTGTGCACTACGGGATGATGCCCGTTGAGCAGCACGTTGGGGTTGAGTAGGCGCAGGTAGTCGCTCGTGCCGTTGGGATAGTTGAACCACTGGCGAATCTGCGCACCCGTATCTCCCATAAAAAGACCGGGCAGCGAAGCGATGAGCGTGGGCGCCCAGGCGACCATAAGCACCAGGAAGGGCCCGGCAAAGGGATGGACCGAGAGCACGGCGTGAGTCACACGCCATACGCGGCCAAAGTGCGCTTCGGAAAACGGAATGCGCCGAGAGCTCAGCCAATCTAGACACTCAAAGGCAAGGCAGAAGGCAACGATCGCCAGGAGCATCCAGCCCGCGCCGCCAATCCAGGCGCAGATGATGCGAGCTTTATCGCCAAGGACAATCTCGGCCGAGTCGGTGAGATCGTAGCTGCGGCCGAACACCATGCAGATGGCAAAGAACAGCGACGGCAGAATGACCGATGGACGCCAGGTGTCGCCACGGCCAAAGAACACGTAGCGAAACGGCAAGGTGAGCAGGCAGGCAAGTGCAAGCAGCATGACCGCGTCGGTATGGCCGGCAAACGAGAGGAGCACCTCGTAGCACACGTACAGCATGCCCGAGGCTTTGGGGTCAATCGCCAAGACTGCGTTGCTCGACACCGGGGCAGGATCGATGGAAAACGCCGTGGTCGCCAACAGCGCGAGCAAAAATGCGATGAGCGTCTGCTTGGCGGGGTAGCGCTTAAACCAGACGATGCGGGCAGCGTCGCGCGCAGCCGTTGTGGAGAGGTCGGAATCCTTCACAGTCCGAAAGCCTTTCTAGAAACCTGCCAAAAAGGGACAGGTTTATTTTGGCAGGTTTTATCTGGGGAAACGTTACGGTTCTGTCATCGTCGTCCAGCGAACCACCACAAAGGTTCCTGTCCCCTTTGTGGTGGTTTTGGTGGTTAGGCGTCCAGGTAGACGCGCTGGGGCTGGTTGCGGCGACGAGCAAAGATGATGAGCGCCAGGCCCGCGATTACGAGCGGCAGGCTCAGCAACTGGCCCATGGTGATAACGCCACCCAGTAGATAGCCCAACTGCGCATCGGGCACGCGCACAAACTCAATGAGGAAGCGGACGATGCCGTAACCCATCACAAACACTCCCATAAACGTGCCTTGGGGCAGTAGCGGCTTTTTGCGGCTGAGCACCTGCAGAATGCAAAAGAGCACGATGCCCTCAAGAAATGCCTCGTAGAGCTGGGAGGGGTGACGCGGCATATCGCCCGCGGTGCCACCGAAGACCACGCCCCAGGGCAGATCGGTCGGCTTGCCCCACAGCTCACCGTTGACAAAGTTGGCACAACGGCCCAGGCACAAGGCCAGCGGCGCGCCTATGACGGCAAGGTCTGCCAAAGTCCATGCGTCGAGCTTATACATGCGGCACACGATGATACCGCCGATAATGCCGCCCACCAAGCCGCCATGGAAGCTCATGCCGCCCTCGTTGGTGGCAAAGATCTCGAGCGGGTGCGCCCAGTAGTAGCCATCACCGTAAAAGACGACGTAGAACAGGCGCGCACCGATAATGAGGCCAAAGACCACGCCGACCACAACACTCGTCAGGTCGTCAATCGTGATGTTAAAGCCCCAGCGACGCTGTGTGCGGTACATGACGACCGCCGTGAGCAGAGCGCCGACCACGTAGGCCAGGCCGTACCAGTAGATGGTGATGGGGCCCGCCGAGATCGCGACAGGATCAAGCATATGGTAGAAGTCGTTGAGCATGTCGACCCTCCTACTCCCTACATACAAATGCGGCCGCGGGCCTTGCGCTCGCAGCCGCATATTTGGGCGTAACGTCTATGCGGAGTATACCGTCCGCAGCTTTCGCATCTTAGAACGGCGCGTACTCGTCGTACAGGTCGTCGGTCTCGCCGGAGGCATTGACCTGCTCGACACGGGTAACGCCGGGCACATGCTCCTTGAGGATACGCTCGATACCCATGGACAGGGTCAGTGCGCTCATAGGGCAGCCGGCGCAGGCGCCCTGCAGCTCCAGCTTGACGACACCCTCGTCGTCGACGCCCACATACTCCATATCGCCGCCGTCAGCCTGCAAGTTGGGGCGAATCTCTTCAAGAACCTTCTTAAGCAGCTCTTCGTTAACAGCCACAGGGGCTCCTTTCTCACAATAACGCGGGCGCGCCCGCGGACAGAGCTATGTTACTACAGCCGTGTACCCGCTCACGAGTCGTCCATGCGCGCAGACGCGACTTTCACGAGTAGTCAATTTGGGACGGGGCTCTTTTGGCTGCCTTTTGTTGCCAGCCGGCGTTGCCACGCGCTACTGCTGAGCCTGTCCCCCGGTACCAATCTGGACATCGACGATGACCTGGCGGTAACTGATGCCGCAGGAGTCGAGAATGCGGCGGCTGATACGGCCGTCGTCGGTATCGGCATACTTGTTGTCCAGGTAGACGACCTCGCCTACACCTACCTGCGCCAGGATCTTGGCGCAGTCGTGGCACGGGAACAGCGTGACGTAGACCGTGGAACCCTCAAGGTCTTTGAGCGAGCCGCGGTAGTTGAGCACGGCGTTTGCCTCGGCATGGACTACGTAGTTGTGCTTGTCCTGCAACGGGTCATCGCTCGTGCCCCACGGGAAAAAGTCATCGTTGAGTGCCGAGGGCGTACCGTTGTAGCCCACCGAAAGGATGCGGTGGTTGGTGTTGGCGATGCACGCGCCCACCTGCGTGTTGGGGTCCTTACTGCGGCGCTGCGCGGCGATGGCCACGCTCATAAAGAACTCATCCCAGCTAATAACGTCGCGGCGCTTGCCCGACGCAGTTTGATGAAGATCGTCCGACATGCCAGACACCTCCGAAATCGCAATAGTTTGACCCATTGTAGCAGGTGAAAGGTAGGGGCGCTTATCCCACCGCCCCATCGCTACGCGCGGCGGGGCTTTTGGTTAATGTGGTAGAGCTCGGCGAGGCCCCGCAGCGTCAGCGCGTCATCGACCGTCAGACTGTGACCGACCAGCGCCGCAAGCGCCTTGGCATCGTCGCCGGTAATGACGATGGGCACATCGCCCTCCCCCGCGGCCTTGGTCGCGCGCATCTCGGCAAGCACCATGTCGAGCATGCCGTCGATGCGGGCCACCTCGCCCAGAACCACGCCCGAGCGCATGGCCTCACGCGTGTTGCGGCCGATGACGTGTGTCGGCGCCGAGGGCTCAACCTGCGGCAGGCGCGCTGCTGCCGCCGAAAGCGAACGGGCGCCGAGGGCCAGGCCTGGCGCGATAACGCCGCCGACAAAGGTACCGTGCGCGTCGATGACCTCGATATTGGTCGTCGTGCCCAGGTCGATCACGATGCACGGCGAGCCGTAGACGGCGCGGGCCGCCACGGCGTCGGCGATGCGGTCGGGACCGATCTCGGCCGGGTCATCGTAGTGCACGGGTATGCCGGTCTTGAGGCCCGGCCCCACCGTGAGCACGCGCCCCGTGCAGGTACGGGAAAGTGCCACCTTCCACGGGCGCTCGAGCGCCGGGACCACGCAGCTCAGCACAGCAGCCGCGGGCACAAGCGCACCCGGCATGCCCGCATCGGCCGCCAGTGCGGCCATGACCTGCACGAGACGCATGCGTGCCTCGTCTGCTGTGATGCTCGACGGCGTGGTGATCTCGCACGTCGCAAGCGGGCATTCCTGTGCCGCGGCCGAATCCTCGGCAAACAGGCCAAAGCGAATGAACGTGTTGCCCACGTCGACCGTCAATATATATGTGCACCCATTAAGCATCGTCGACGCT
>DBEXMY010000234.1:0-4512 GCA_048168905.1 Collinsella sp.
CATCCTTATTGGCGTGGGCCTTATGACCTGGCCGTGGATCTTGGACCGGCTCGAGGCCTCGGGCGTGTTCAACCAGATCAGCACGGTGTCCAGCACCGTTGACGCGCTGTCTGCCGAGGAGCGCGAGCGCATCCTGCTCCAGGCGCGCTCCTTTAATGAGCAGCTGGCGGGCGAGGCCACCGAGCTCCCCGCCGACCAGATTGAGCCCTATGCCCAGCAGCTCATCTTTGACCGCGACCCCATGATGAGCTGGGTCGAGATCCCCTCTATCGACGTGAGCATGCCCATCTACCACGGCACGAGCGAGGAAGTCCTCATGGCGGGCGTCGGCCACCTGGAGGGCACGAGCCTGCCGGTGGGCGGCACCTCGACGCATTGCGTGCTCACCGCGCACTCGGGCATGCGCAACCTGAGCATGTTCGACGACATCCACTCGCTGGAGCCCGGCGACCTGGTGCTGCTGCACACCATGAACAAGACGCTCGCCTACAAGATGGTGGACTCCGAGGTCGTGCTGCCCGAGGAGATGGAGTCGCTGACCATCGAGCCCGGCGCCGACAAGGTGACGCTCGTTACCTGCACGCCCTACGGCGTGAACGACCATCGCCTGCTGGTGCATTGCGTGCGCACCAAGTACAACAAGAAGGACGTCGACAAGCAAAAGTCGCTGGCCGGCCGCCACTGGGGCAAGCGCGAGTTTGCCATGCTCATCGTGGTCGTAGCCATTGTGCTGTTGCTGCTGGACATCGTGATCCACGCGGTCCGCAAGCGCCGCAAGGCCAAGGCCTCGGCATAAGACATCGTTCAGAACCGCCACAAAGGGGACAGGCACCTTTGTGGTGGTCGGGACTTCCAAACCATCACAACATTCGATGAAAATCGCGATTTTGGCGAAAAGCGTCGAATGTTGTGATGCTTTTCGCTGTGGACGAGACGGTTTTCGTTGTGGGCGGGACGGTTTTCGCTATGGGCGGTGCGGTTTCACTGCAGAACCGCCAGCCCGCCGCCTGCCAGCCCGCCGCCCTCGTTACGTTTTCGCTGCATTTGGGTAAAGCGCCTGCTCCAAGCCGGCGTTGCCTTGTATACTAGAGCGGTTTAACTGTTATGCGGAAGGGAGCGCCTATGGCACTCAGCGAGAAAGACGTGCGCGGCATTGTCGAGTACGCAAAGATCGCACTGACCGATGACGAGCTCACCCAGATGACGTCCTACCTGAACGACGCCGTCCAGATGCTCGAGCCCGTCTTGCAATATGACTTGCCCGACGTGGAGCCCACGTTCCATCCCATCGGAAGCCTGTCCAACGTGATGGGTGACGACCTGCGCGAGCCCGAGCGCGACCTGCCGCTCGACGTTGCGCTCGAAAACGCCGGCAGCGCGCGCGACCGCTACTTCCGCGTGCCGTCCATTTTGGGAGAGGGGGAGAGCGAGTAATGGCGCTAAGCTTCGATTCCCTTACAGCCGCCCAGATCGCCGCGGGCGTTGCCGCCGGCGACTTTACCGCTACCGAGGTGGCCCAGGCCTCCCTTGCCGCCATCGAGGCGCGTGAGGGCGGGGTCCAGGCATTCCTGCAGGTGGCGCCCGAGCTCGCGCTCGAGGCCGCCGCGCGCGTGGATGCCGACCGTGCCGCAGGCAAGCCGCTGCCTCCGCTCGCGGGCGTGCCGCTGGCCATCAAGGACAACATGAACCTCGTGGGCACGCGCACCACCTGCGCTTCCCGCATCCTCGAGAACTACCAGAGCGTCTACACCGCTACCTGCGTCCAGCGCATGCTCGATGCCGGCTGCCTGCCTATGGGCAAGGCCAACATGGACGAGTTTGCCTTTGGCAGCTCCACCGAGAGCTCGGCGTTCCACCGCACCAACAATCCCTGGGATACCGAGCGCGTGCCCGGCGGCTCTTCGGGCGGCTCCGCTGCAGCCGTCGCCGCAGGCGAGGTCGCGCTCTCGCTGGGCTCGGACACCGGCGGCTCCATTCGCCAGCCGGCGTCGCTGTGCGGCGTGGTGGGCTTTAAGCCCACGTATGGCGCCGTGAGCCGTTACGGCGTGGTCGCCTTTGGCTCGTCGCTCGACCAGGTGGGCCCCTTTGGCCGTACGGTCGAGGATGTCGCGCTGGCCATGAACGCGCTTACCGGCGCGGGCCGCGATCCGTACGACTGCACCAGCCAGGATTGCGCCGTCGACTTTACCGATCACCTCAACGACAGCATCGAGGGCAAGCGCGTGGGCATCATCCCCGCGTTTATGGAAGCCGAGGGCCTGACGTCCGAGGTCAAGGCTGCTGTTCAGCGCGCCGCCCAGGAGCTGCAGAACCAGGGCGCCGAGCTGGTCGAGGTCGATCTGCCGCACCTGGACGCCGCTATCGCCGCCTACTACGTCATCGGCCCGGCCGAGGCGTTCTCCAACCTGGCCCGCTTCGACGGCATTCGCTATGGCTATCAGGAGGAGGGCTGCGCCAACCTGTCCGACCAGAGCTCGCTTTCGCGTGCCCACGGCTTTGGTGCCGAGGCCAAGCGCCGTCAGATGCTTGGCGCCTACCTGCTGAGCTCGGGCGTGTACGACAAGTACTACTACGCTGCGCAAAAGGCCCGCACGCTCATCACGCAGGACTACGACGCCGCGTATGCCAAGGTGGACACCATCCTCATGCCCGCCTCGCCGCGCACGGCCTTTAAGTTTGGCGAGATCAGCGACCCTACGCAGATGTACCTCTCCGACCTGTACACCATCTCGCTCAACATTTGCGGCAACGGTGGTATCTCGGTGCCGCTGGGTCTGGGCGAGGACAGCAAGCTGCCCGTTTCTGCCCAGCTGGTGGGTCCGGCCTTTAAGGACCGTCAGCTGCTCACGTTTGCCCGCGCCCTGGAGCGCGGCTTTGCCGATGCCGCCACGGGTGCGCCCGCGCTTTCCGTCGCGCCCGATTTTGCCGGGAAGGGAGGCGAGCTGTAATGAAGGAGCTTTCCGAGGTCCTGCAGGATTGGGAGGCCGTGATCGGCCTGGAGATCCATACCGAGCTCACCGCACTCGATACCAAGATGTTCTGCAACTGCAAGCTCAGCCACGATGACGAGCCCAATGCTAACGTGTGCCCGGTGTGCCTGGGCCTGCCCGGCGCCCTGCCGGTGCCCAACAAGCGCGCCATCGAGAGCATTGTCAAGGCCGGTCTCGCCACTAACTGCGAGATCCAGCGCCACTCGATGTTCTACCGCAAGCACTACTTCTATCCCGACATGGCCAAGAACTTCCAGACCACGCAGGGTCCGGTCGCCTTTGCCATGTACGGTCACCTGGATCTGGACGTGACCGGTCGCGGTGCCGCCGAGCGCCCCGACTGCGCGTTTGGCGAGGCCGAGGCCCAGAGCCTGGCGAGCGCCTCGGCCAACGCCGAGGGCCTGTCCACGTCCATGACGTCGACCATGCGCGAGGGTAATCAGCGTGCCGGCCACCTGGCCAGCTATGACGCGTCCAACCTGCAGATGCCCGAGCGTCGCGAGGACGGTTCCTACACGGTGCCCATTCGCATCCTGCGCATCCATGTGGAGGAGGACGCCGCCAAGATGGTGCACGTGGGCGGTGCCGAGGGCCGTATTACGGCCGCTGCCGAGTCGCTCGTCGACTACAACCGCTGCGGCACGCCGCTCATCGAGCTCGTCACCGAGCCCGATTTGCGTACGCCCGAGGAAGCGCGTCTGTTTATGGAAAAGCTCCGTCGCATCTTTGTGACGCTGGGTATTTCGGACTGCTCCATGGAGAAGGGCTCCATGCGCTGCGACGGCAACGTGTCGCTGCGCCGCCGCGGCGAGACCAAGCTGGGCACCAAGACCGAGCTCAAGAACCTTAACTCGTTTAAGAGCCTGCACGATGGCCTTGCCTACGAGATTTGCCGCCAGGCAGAGGTGCTCGAGGAGGGCGGCATTATCTACCAGGAGACCCGTCACTGGGAGCCCAGCCGCAAGCGCACCGTGGTCATGCGTGTGAAGGAAACGGCAGACGACTATCGCCTGTTCCCCGATCCCGACCTGGCGCCGTTCGACCTAGACGACGAGTTCATCGACCGCTGCCGTGGCGAGATCCCCGAGCTGCCCGATGCCAAGCGCGCCCGTTTTGAGGCCGACTTTGGCATTAAGGCGGCCGACGCCGAGCAGATCGCCGGCGACCCCGAGTTTGCCGAGTTCTTTGAGGCCGCCGCTGCCGGTATGGCTGGCAAGGAGGCCCAGACGGTTGCAAACTTGCTGGTCAACGAGATGATCGCCTACCTTAAGGGCGCGGGTGTCTCGCTGACCGAGTCCGGTATTGCGCCGGCTCAGGTGGCAGCCCTTGCCAAGCTGCTGGCGACCGATGCCATCAGCTCCAACCAGGCGCACGAGGTCTTTGAGGCCATGGCCCAGACCGGCGACGACCCCAACAAGATCGTCGACGAGCGCGGCATGCGTCAGGTGAGCGATGCCGGCGCGCTGCAGCCGATCGTGGACGAGGTGCTGGCAAACTGTGCCGATCAGGCGCAGCAGTATCG
>DBEXMY010000235.1:0-8007 GCA_048168905.1 Collinsella sp.
GGGCACGTCGATCTGGGGTCGTTTGGGCAACAGTGCGCATTTAAGGATCGCCACGATGGTCTGCGAGATAAAGCGTCGCGTATCTTTGTCAAAGCCTTGCGCAGCCTGGAGCATCACGGGCAGACTCTCACGCAGATTTCCTGCGATATCCGCAAACCGTTCGGCGTCCGTAGCCTCAAACACGGAGAACAACGCATCTACAAAACGCTCGCGCTCGCTAGGTGACACTGCAAGCAGCATCTCGCGAATGGAGCCATCAACGTATCGAGCACCGGCGGACAGGCGCTCACAGTATACGAAGTCGCAACCATCAACCACCCAGCTAAAGGGATTGTGCTGCAGCAGGCTGAACTCGGTGCTCTCAACGATGGCATAGTCCTCTTGTGTCTCGAACATCATGCCGAAGATCGACGACCGAGGTAGCGTCTTGTCGATTCGACCGGAAAGATCGGCAAAGGCGTTGCCGTTCAGAAACTCCTCGACGAACCCTGGACCATCATGGGAATACGCCCGTTCGATTCGCTCACGGGCGACATCGGAGCACATCGCCGCACCGTACACCGCAAGGTTTCCGCCCTTGGAATGACCTCCGCACAAAAGCGGCCCGTCGATCGCATCCGCCGCCTCGTCCACATAACGCGCCGCGGATTCCTGGGCCGGCACAGGACACCGGAACGCCATGTTAAAGTCCTCTTTCCAGCCCACAATCGTGCTGTCGGTCCCCCGGAAGGAAAGATAGCTAAACCCCGCCGGAAACCGGAACGCCATGGCTGCAAACTGCTCCGTCGCCACCACATCGCTCACGGCACGATAGCCGCAAACGTGCACGCCGCGGTATCTGGGATTTGCTGCCACGGCCTCCAACAAGGCCCTGCTTCCCTCTGGGTCCCACAAGTCGTCAATCATGTCCCGGTAGCACTCGGCACGCAGCAGTTCGCGTACGTCTAGGCCCTGCCAGTTCGTCAGCCCCGCCATATCACCCGGCAAGCGCAAATAGGACAACCACGCAAAGACCAGGCTATCCACCGCGCAGAACGGCCGCTCCTCAAAGGGATCAAACGCCGTCTGGACATAGGTCAAAAAATTAGGCGAATCCGACATGGCCCTCCCATCAACTATGGTGCATTGGAGTCAGGTTACTTTGCACCAAAAAGGCGCCCGGGCCGTGTGGACCCGGACGCCTTCATTGTAGCTTTTCGCTCTAGCGAGCTTGATTTAGCAGGAGAAGTCGACGCTGTCGATGATGTCCTTGAGGGCCTTGGCGGAGACGGTGAGCTCATGCTGCTCGTCGTCGTTCAGCGGCACGGGGACGCGGCAGACAACGCCGTCGCGGCCAACGACGGTCGGCATGGAGATGGCAAGATCGGACAGGCCATACTCGCCCACCATGAGCGAGGAGACAGGCAGAACGGTCTGCTCATCGCGCATAACGGCGGTGCAGATGCGCTTGACGGCCATGGCGACGCCATAGTAGGTGGCGTGCTTCTTCTCGATGATGGTGTAGGCGGAGTTCTTGACGTCCTCGGCGATGCGCTTCTCGGCAGCCTCATGCTCCAAGTGGCCGTGAAGCTCACAGAAGGTGTTCAGCGGAACGCCGGCAACCTGAGCGCTGGACCAAGCGACAAACTCGGAGTCGCCGTGCTCGCCCATGACATAGGCCTGGACATCGCGCGGGTCAACCTCGACGTGGGCACCAAGCATCTGCTGCAGGCGGCCGGTGTCGAGCACGGTGCCGGAGCCGATGACATGGCCCTCGGGCAGGCCAGACATCTTGATGGCAGCATAGGTCAGAACATCAACCGGGTTGGAGACGATTAGCAGAATGCCGTCGAAGCCGGACTTCTTAATCTCGGGAATAATGGACTTGAAGATGCTGACGTTCTTGTTGACCAGGTCCAGGCGGGTCTCACCGGGCTTCTGGGCAGCGCCAGCAGTGACGACGATCATGGCGGCGTCGGCGACATCGGAATAATCGCCGGCGTAGATCTTCATCGGCTCGGCAAACGTCATGCCGTGCGCGATATCCAGGGCCTCACCCTCGGCACGGTTCTTGTCCACATCGATGAGGACCATCTCGGAGAACAGACCACTCTGCATCAGTGCGAACGCCGAAGACGAACCGACGAAACCGCAGCCGACAATAGCGACCTTCTTCTCGTTAACCATTAGAAACTCCCATCTCTCTCCACAAACAAGCCGCCCGGGAACGACCCGAGCGGCTTGTCGTAATCCCAATACATCCAATCGGGACTTTGATTATGCCCCTATTCGCAGCCAAAAATCGACCGTTTACCGAAATTGTTTGCAGTATTCGTAAAATAACTGCACGAAATCGGTTTCGAGCTATTGACGAGTCGAAATAGGTTTCTAATACAGGCCCGCCTCGCGAATGGCCTCGACAGCCAAAGCGATCTGATCGGGCGGTAGGACCAGCGCCATGCGCACGTGTCCCTCGCCCGAAGGACCAAAACTCGCGCCCGGCGTCACCACAACGCCGGCCTTCTCCATGAGCTCCTCGCAAAACGCCATGGAATCGGTGCGACCACCGGGAAGCTTGGCCCACACAAACATAGAGCCATGCGCGTTGGGACGCTCCCAGCCCAGACCCTCAAGACCATCGCACAGGGCATCGCGGCGCTCCTGGTACTTCAGACGCTGCGCCTCGACCTCATCGCGCGGGCCATTAAGGCACGCGATGGCGGCCTTCTGGATCGGGAAGAACATGCCAAAGTCAATCTGGCTGCGCAGCTTGGCGAAGGCCGAGACCACATCCTCGCGACCGACCAAAAAGCCGATACGCGCACCGGTGACGTTAAACGACTTGGAGAGCGAGAAGAACTCAACGCCCACCTCGAGCGCGCCGGGATACTGCAAGAAGCTGCCGCCCGGCTCGCCGTCGAACACGATGTCGGAGTATGCGTTGTCGTGAACGATGAGCAGGTCGTGCTCGCGGGCGAAAGTGATGATCTCCTCGTAGATCTCGGGCGTGCCCACCGAGCCGACCGGGTTCGCGGGCAGCGACACGATCATATACTTGGCACGATCGGCCACCTCGGGATCGATACCCGCCACATAGGGCAGGTAATTATGCTCGGCAACCAGCGGATAGTATTCGAGCTTGGCATCGGCGATCTTGGCACCCGCCTCAAAGACCGGGTAGCACGGATCGGGAACCAGAATGGTGTCACCCGGATCGAGCAGGGCCAGGCCCAAATGGCCCACGCCCTCCTGCGTGCCGTTGCACGACTGCACCATAGACGGCGTAATGCCCGAAACGCCAAAGCGACGCTCATAGTAATCGCACACGGCTTGCTTGAGTTCGGGCAGGTCGCGCAGGGCATACTTCCACATCTCGGGATCTTGGGCTGCCTGCGTGAGCGCCTCGACCACGTGGTCGTACGGCTTAAAGTCGGGCGTGCCCACGCTCATGTTGTAAATGGTCTTGCCCTGAGCCTTCAGCGCGAGAAGCTTGTTGTTGAGCGAGGCGAAGACCTCCGCGCCAAAGCGGTCGAGACGCTGCGATGCCTGCATGGTGCCACCTTTCGATATGAAAAACGCGGCGCTCCGACAAGAGCGCCGCGCGATACGGGCCATCAGATTGCAAAAGTGTAACGCTTGCAACCCCCGTATTGGTTCAATTTAGCCAACCTTAGTCAACTGGATTGAGCGCGTCGATCTGCGCAAGCCACAGACGCGAGCTAGCGTCACTCGGCATACGCCAATCGCCGCGCGGGCTGAGCGTCACCGAGCCCACCTTGGGACCATCGGGCAGGCAGCTGCGCTTAAACTGCTGGGCAAAGAAGCGACGGTAGAACGTACGTAGCCACGTGTGGACGGTCTTGGCGTCGTAGACGCCCTCGAAGCTCTTGAGCGCCATGCGGTAGATCTTGCCCGGCTCAAAGCCAAAACGCTGCAGGTAGTAGAGGAAGTAGTCGTGCAACTCGTACGGGCCCACCAAATCCTCGGTCTTCTGCGCAATCTCGCCGTCGCCCGTGGGCGGCAGAAGCTCGGGGGACACCGGCGTATCGAGGATATCGAGCAAGACCTCGGCAATGCGCCCGCCAAAGACATCGGCGGCATAGCGTACCAGATGGCGCACAAGCGTCTTGGGCACGCTCGCGTTGACGGCGTACATGCTCATGTGGTCGCCGTTATAGGTAGCCCAGCCGAGCGCCAGCTCCGACAGGTCGCCCGTGCCAATGACAAAACCGCCAGCCTGGTTGGCCAGATCCATCAGAATCTGCGTACGCTCGCGCGCCTGGCTGTTCTCGTAGGTCACGTCCTGCACAGCTGGATCATGCTCAATGTCCTTGAAGTGCTGCTCCACAGCCGCGTGGATCGAAACCTCGCGGAAGCTCACACCCAGGTCGCGAGCGAGCGACTCGGCATTCGACTTGGTGCGATGCGTCGTGCCGAAGCCGGGCATGGACACGGCTGTGATACCAGTGCGCGACAGCCCCAGTGCATCGAAGGCACGCACGGTCACAAGCAGCGCTAGCGTGGAGTCCAAGCCGCCCGAAAGGCCGATGACCGCAGCCTTGGTACCTGTGTGGGCGAGGCGGGTCTTGAGGCCCGCGGTCTGCAGGTCGAGGATGGTCTCGCAGCGCTCAGCCAGGTCACCATGGTCGGCAGGCACGAAGGGCGCGCGGGGGAAGACACGGTCTATGCCGAGCGCATCGCGCAGGACAGGCTCTTCGGCGAGCGAGCCCTCAAACGAGAACTCGACGGTCACGGCCTCCGGCGCATCGTCCGCGCGCGTCCATGTCGTCGAGCGACGGCGTTCAGCAACCAGGCGGTCAAGGTCAACGTCGGCGATGGCCATATCGCAGGTAAGCAGTTTGGTGGCGGCGAGCTTGGAGCCATTTTCGTAGATAAGGTTCTCGCCCGCAAAGACCATGTCGGTCGTGGACTCGCCCTCGCTCGCGTCCGCGTAGGCATAGGCGCAGTACAGGCGTGCGCTCTGGTTAGAGATGAGGCTGCGGCGGTAATCCGCCTTACCGATAATCTCGTCCGAAGCCGACGGATTGAGGATCACCGTCGCACCGGCAAGCGCCATCTCGGTCGAAGGGGGCGCCGGCACCCACAGGTCCTCGCAGACTTCAACGCCCAGCACCATATCCTCGGCACCCTCATCACAGCAGCGGTAGACAAGCCCCGAACCCAGCGGAACCGGACCCTGACCGGCAAATTCAACCCACACGGGATCCGCAGGCGACGGAGCAAACCAGCGACGCTCATAGAACTCGCCATAGTTGGGCAGATACTTCTTAGCCGTAAGACCCAAAAGCTCACCCGCACAGCACACGGCGGCGCAGTTGTAGATGTTTTCAGCCACCGCAACGGGCAAGCCAACGGTAAAGACGATCGGCAGCTCACGGGTTTCATCGAGGATGTGCACCAGCGCTGCTTCGCAGGCATGCAGCAGTGTGCGGTTATGGAACAGATCGGCCGCGGTATAGCCGGTCAGGTTAAGCTCGGGCAGTACCAGCGCGCGAACGCCACGCCCGGCAGCATCGCGAACAGCCGCCAGCGCAACCTCGGCATTGCCCTCGACATCGGCCACGCGAATCCGCGGCGAGGCCGCCGCCACACGCAAAAAGCCATCAGACTGAGAAAGGTGAAGATTCATAAGAATGCTCCCGTGCGTAAACGCTATTCAACACAATTAGCAAGCCCTATTGTAGTTCAACCGCCGGGTGGAACCGCATCCCACCAACTTGGTGAGCAATTGATGAGTTGATGGTATCTGTTAAATGTCACGTACGATTCACATCTGGTGGGTACCCTGATGGCTACACGAAACGAAGCAGATTTACACCGGGAGGACCCCGTATGACAACCAAGTACACCGACGCGCCGCACACGCGCGTCATGACGCCGGCATCGCTCAACAACGGCGTACACGAGAACCATTCCATTGGACAGACCATGGCCATCGCGCCCAAAAAGGGCCTGTTCGACGACATTTCCATTCCCCAGATCATCGCCGGCGCCGCAGCTGCCGCCACGAGCGTGGCGCTTGCTTCAAAGATCGGCATTGCCGGCTCGGTGATTGGTGCCGCTGTGAGCTCAGTCATCACTGTTGTGTCCTCGCAGGTCTATCGCCACTTTATCTCCGCCAGCGCCGAAGCAATCAAGGGCACGCATGCCGCTGTCGACTACCCTGCCGGCGCCTACGAGCCCGTTGAGCCCGATGTCGAGGAGCACCTAGGTGGCGCCGCGACCACGCAGGAGATGCGCCAGGTTGCGGGACGCGCGACCACGGCGCGCGTCGCCCCCAACAGCCTGCGCGCCAAGGCGGCGGCAGAGCGCAGCCAGACACAAAAGAAGGTCATCGTCTTCTCGATCGCCATCGCCATCGTCGCGGTCATCGCCTGCGCCGGCGCCATCCTTATCACCACTGCCGGTGAGGGTCTGGGCGAGCGTCCCGAGCCAATCCTGTCGTCGCGCACGACCGAGAGCGATGCAAATGGCAACACTCAGCCGCAGGATCAGCAGGCACAGACGGACGACACGCAAGACAGTCCTACCTCTGCCAATTCGTCCTCGAACACCCAAAACCAATCGCAGGGCACCGATTCCTCTATGGCCAACAGTGGCACGCCGTCCGGCACGACCGACTCAAGCCAAACGACTGACGGTTCACAGCCGAACACGGGAGGCCAGACGAGCGACACCACGTCGGGAACGGGCACGGCAGACAGTAACAACACCAACAGCTCGAGCGGAACCGCTTCCGGCACGGCATCTGACAACTCGAGCCAAGGCACGGCATCGGGCAACTAAGCACGTTTGCCTCTCATAGATAACCGACCTGTACAACGGGCGCGAATCGAAAGCGGTTCGCGCCCGTTTGCCTTGGGCGCCGCCATGGCGAACGCCATGCGATGGTAAGATGCTTTACATGTGTAAAGAGGAGATTTGCCATGAGCAAGACAATAATTAGGCCCACGCTTTCGCTGGGCAACCACATCTATCTGTATCGCCTGCTGCGCGATGCGATTGGATGTGGCAAGCAAACGTTTATGACGCAGGTCGAGGAGGCGCTCGCCGCTGGCGACATGACCGCTTATGACCTGGGCTTCGAGTCCACGCGCGAGTTGCTCGAGGAACTCGACGACTGCATTAAGCTGACCGTCTTTAAAGGCGGCCGCCTGTATGCCACGGTCATCGCCAACGAGGCCTGGGATGCTGCGCTTGCCAAGGGCGAGGACAAGCCCAAGACCGCCAAGGGCGCCAAGCAGTCCTACAAAAAGAAAAAGCGCGGTGAGAAGGACCTCAAGGCCGTGCGCCCCAAGCACGTTAAGCGTCCCGAGCCCGAAGCCATGGTTGAAGCCGCGCCGGAACCCGAGCCCGAGACAGAGATCGAAGTCGCTATTGAGGTAACGGCAGAAGCCGAAACCGAAATCGCCGCCACGACCGATCCCAAAGTCATATCCGAGCAGGAAGCCACTGTGGAGCTCAACGAAGCGCCCAAGTCGACAACCGAAGAAGCCGCTGACCAACCCGAGCCGCCTGCGTTCCAAAACAGCGATGTCTTTGGCGACGAGGCCGAGGACGATCAGTCCGACGAGCCCACAGATCAAGACGCTACCGAGTCGGCGCCGGAACCCGAGACGCCGCAGCCCGCCATCTCGCTCACGGTCGTCTATGACCCCGAGAATGCCAATGCCGGCATCACCACCATGGCATCCACGCCCATCGAGGCAAAGTCGAGCGTCGAGAATGAGAGCGCGACGCAGGTTGAGGTTGAAACTGAAGCTGCAGACGCGCCCGTCACCGTGAAGCCCGCAGATTCCACAATCAAGCCGAAGACGACGCTGGAGTTCGCACCCGTCATCGAATCCGTGCCCGCCTCTGCTTGCGACCAAATTCCCGCACCGGCACCGGCTTCGGTACTCGCAGAGGCCCCAACCCCCGCACCCGTAGCGCCCGCCATCCCCGAGGACTTCCCCGTCGATTTCGCAACCGAGGTCTTCTGCCCCGGCCCGCTTCTGCACCAGCTGT
>DBEXMY010000236.1:0-2673 GCA_048168905.1 Collinsella sp.
GAGAGCCCGACGCTCGGCGCCTGGGGCCTTGGCTGGGAGGTCTGGCTCAACGGCATGGAAGTCACGCAGTTTACGTACTTCCAGCAGGTGGGCGGTATCGAGGTCGACCCCGTTCCTGTCGAGATCACCTATGGCCTGGAACGCATCGCCATGTACGCCCAGGGCGTCAACTCGGTCTACGACCTGGTGTGGAGCTACCTGCCCGACGGCACGCCCATGACCTATGGCGACGTGTTCCTCGAGAACGAGCGCGAGTTCAGTGCCTACAACTTTGAGGTCGCCAACGTCGAGATGATGCGTCAGAAGTTTGACGACTACGAGGCCGAGTGCCATTCCTGTCTAGAGCGCAAGCTGCCGCTGCCGGCATATGACTGCGTCATGAAGTGCAGCCACGCTTTCAACCTGCTCGATGCCCGCGGCGCTCTGTCCGCAGTCGAGCGTGCCAACTACATCCTGCGCGTCCGCGCCGTCGCCAAGGCGTGCTGCGAGGCCTACATGGCCGAGGTCGCCGGAGTCAACGAGAATGCCGACCAGGAAGGCGAGGTGGCGTAAGCCATGGCAGACGCTAAGGATTTCCTGTTTGAGATCGGTACGGAGGAAATGCCCTCTGCACCGCTGAACAATGCCGTCAAGCAGCTTGGCACCATGATCGCCAAGGGTCTCGACGAGGCCGGTCTGGCCCACGGCGAGGTCCGCGTGATCTCGAGCCCGCGCCGCCTGGCTGCACTCGTTGCCGATGTCGCCACCGCGACCGACGAGGTTCACGAGGTCAAGCGTGGCCCCGCGGCCAACATTGCCTTCGACGCTGACGGTAACGCCACCAAGGCCGCCCAGGGCTTCGCCCGCAAGTGCGGTGTGGCTGCCGAGGACCTGGTCCGTCGCGAGGACACTGACGGTCGCGAGTATGTGTTCGCCGAGAAGAATATTCCCTCCGCACCGGCTACGCCGATTCTGACCGCTCTGTGCGAGAAGACCATCGCCGGCCTGCAGTGGCCCAACTACCGCTCCCAGCGCTGGGGTCACGAGCATGCTACCTTTGTTCGTCCGGTCCGTTGGATTTGCTGCCTTCTGGGCGAGGATGTTGTGCCCGTGTCGTTTGCCGACGTGACGAGTGGCAACACCACGCGTGGTCATCGCGTACTTGGCCCCGGTGACCATGTGGTCGCCAGCCCCGCCGTCTACGAGCAAGTGCTCGAGGACGCCGGCGTGCTTTCTGCCGAGCGTCGTCGTGAGGCCATCCTCGCCGGTATCGCCGAGGTCGAGGCTGCCCGTCCAGGCTGCCATGTCGATACGCCCAAGAAGGTCTTCGAGGAGGTCATTAACCTCTGCGAGTGGCCGACGGTGCTCGTCGGTACCTTCGATGAGGAGTTCCTCAAGGTCCCGCACGAGATTATCTGCGAGTCCATGCTCACCAACCAGCGCTACTTCCCGATCTATGACGGCGAGGGCAAGCTCACGCGTGAGTTCGTGGTCGTCTCCAACAGCAAGCCCGAGAACGCCGAGCGCGTGATCGACGGCAACGAGCGCGTTGTGCGTGCCCGTCTGGACGATGCCAAGTTCTTCTACGAGGAGGACCTGAAGATCTCCCTCGACGAGTTCCGCGAGCGTCTGGCCAAGGTTGCCTTCCAGGAGAAGCTCGGTAGCGTGCTCGCCAAGTCCGAGCGCATCGAGCAGCTCGCGCTCGCTATCGCCCGCGAGGCTCATCTGGGCGCCCACCTTGCCGCCGATGCCGCTCGCGCCGCGCACCTGTGCAAGGCCGACCTGGTGTCTAACGCCGTTGTCGAGTTCACGAGCCAGCAGGGCGTGATGGGCGGTTATTACGCGACCGCGATGGGGGAGAACGACGAGGTCGCTCATGCTATCCGCGATCACTATCGTCCCCGCTTTGCCGGTGACGAGCTGCCTGAGGGCACCGCTGGCTGCATCGTGGCTTGCGCCGACAAGCTCGATACCATCGCCGGTATCTTTGCCATCGGCGAGCCCCCGACCGGCTCCTCCGACCCCTACGCGCTGCGTCGTGCCGCTATCGGCATCATCAACATTCTGCGCGACCGTCTGCCGATCGACCCCACGTCGCTCATCGACTTCGCCCTCGAGCTCTACAGTGAGCAGGGCATTGAGTTCGACGCCGCCGAGGTCGCCCAGCAGGTTCGCGACTTCTTCTACGGCCGTCTGGTGAGCATGGCCCGCGACGAAAAGATCCCGGCCGATACCGTTGCCGCCGTCTCCGCGGTGCACATCATCGCCCCGTCCGTCTTCTTCGCCCGCTGCGCCGCCCTCGACGAGGCCCGCAAGAACGACGCCGAGACGTTCGATAACCTGGCGACCGCCTATGCCCGCGCCGCGCACATCTCCAAGCCCGAGCTGGGCGCGGAGTACGACCGCGCCCTGATGGGCGAGGTCGAGCTCGCGCTTGCCGATGCCTCCGAGGCTGCTCAGACCGCTGTCGACGCCGCCCTCGCTGCCGAGGATTACCCGGTCGCATTTGCCGCCCTCGCCGCCCTGCGCGCCCCCATCGACCGCTTCTTCGACGAGGTCATGGTCATGGACAAGGACGAGCAGCTTCGCGATAATCGCCTTAAGCTGCTCAACCGCTTCGAGGCCGTTTTCTCCGGCATCGCAAACATCGGTGAGCTTGCTCGCAAAAAGTAAGCCAGCCTGCGCATAAGCGCA
>DBEXMY010000237.1:0-8006 GCA_048168905.1 Collinsella sp.
AAAAGCTGGGCGTCAAGCAACTTTGCGACGACCTAGATATGGGGCGCACCCCTGTGCGCGAGGCTTTGGTTCGTTTGGCGCAGGAAGGCCTGGTGCGCACCGTGCCCCAGAGCGGTACCTACGTCTCGCCCATCAACCTCACCCTTGCCGAGAGCGCCTGTTACATCCGCGAGCATCTGGAAAAGCAGGTGATTGTGGAGTGCTGTGCGCGCGCCACGTCGGCCGGCATCGAGCAGCTCGACCGCGCCATCGTGCTGCAGGAAAAGGCCATGGCCGAAGAGGATCGCATCGGCTTCTTTTTGAGCGACAACCTCATGCATCACATGATTTTTAGCATCGCATGTCGCAGCACCGTGTGGTCGTGGCTCGAAGAGACCAATGCCGACCTGGAGCGCTTCCGCTGGCTGCGCGCCGCCACGCAGGTTCTCGACAATCAGGACATCGTGAACGAGCACAAGCAGATTCGCCGCGCTATCGCCGGTCGCGACCCCATCGAAGCGAGCTTTTTGGTCAGCAAGCACCTGCATATGATGTTCCGCAACCAGACCGAGGTTCTGGACCAGTTCCCCGAGTACTTCGAGACCAGCAAGCTCCGCTAACCTGCCAAATAGGGACAGGTTCATTTTGGCAGGTTTTATCTGGGCAAATGAAACAAGGCCCGGCTCCGCTGCAACGGAGCCGGGCCTTGGTCGCCAGAATGGCGGAACCAACTACTCCACGGTAACGCTCTTTGCCAGGTTGCGGGGCTGGTCGACGTCGCAGCCGCGCAGGATGGCAACCTCGCGGGCGAGCAGCTGCAGCGGGACGCTCGCCGTGATGGGGCTGAACACGTCGCGGACGGCCGGCACGCGAATGATGCAGTCGGCAATCTTGTTGATTTCCTCGTCGCCCTCGGTAGCAACGACGATGACCTTGGCGCCGCGCGCCTTGCACTCCATGAGGTTCGACACGGTCTTGTCGTAGGTGGCACTCTTGGTGGCCACGGCGATGACAGGGAAGCCCGGGTCGATCAAGGCAATGGGGCCGTGCTTCATCTCGCCGGCGGCGTAGGCCTCGGCGTGCAGGTAGCTGACCTCTTTGAGCTTGAGCGCGCCCTCGTAGGAAATAGCGGCACCCATGCCACGGCCCACGAACAGCGCCGACTGCGCGTCCTTGCACAGCAGGGCGGCCTCATGAACGGCCTCGGTTTGGGTATCCAAAATCCACTGGATCTGCTCGGCCGTATCGGAAAGCTCGCGGAACAGCATGCGCGCCTGCTTGGTGGTCAAGCGGTACTTGACCTGCGCCAGCAGCAGGGCCAAAAGCGTAAGGCTCACGACCTGGCCGATGAAGCTCTTGGTCGAGGCGACCGCGATCTCCTTGTTGGCCTTGGTGTAGATGACGCCGTCGCTCTCACGCGCCACGGGGCTGCCCACCACGTTGGTGATGCCGAAGACCTTGGCACCCTTGATGCGCGCGTCGCGAATGGCGGCAAGGGTATCGGCCGTCTCGCCCGACTGGGACACGGCCACGACGAGCGTCGTCGGCGTGATGATGGGGTTGCGATAGCGGAACTCGCTGGCCGCCTCCACCTCGGTGGGGATGCGAGCCCAGCCCTCAATGAGATTCTTGGCAATGAGGCCAGCGTGATAGCTGGTGCCGCAAGCGATCACGTAGACGCGGTCGATGTCGTTGAGCTCCTCGAGCGAAAGGCCCAGCTCGTCGATGTCGAGCTCGCCGGCCGGCGTCATGCGGCCCACCAGCGTGTCGCGCACGACGCGCGGCTGCTCGTGGATCTCCTTGAGCATAAAGTCGGGATAACCGCCCTTTTCTGCCATGTCCAGGTCCCAGTCGATGTGGGTGACCTTGGGCTCGATAACGTTGCCGGCCTCGTCGGTGTACTCGACGCCTGCGGGCGTAAGCTTGGCAAACTGACCGTCCTCGAGCACCACGACATCGCGGGTGGCGTCGATGAGCGCGATGACGTCGGAGGCGACATAGGCGCCGGTCTCGCCCGCGCCGACCACGATCGGGGAATCCTTGCGGGCCACGGCGATCACGCCGGGCTCGTCAGCGCACACGACGGCCAGACCATAGGCACCGACCACGTGGGCGCAAGCCTCGCGCACAGAGGCCATCAGGTCGTGCGTCTCGGCATAAGCCTCTTCGATCAGATGCGCGAAGACCTCGGTATCGGTCTCGCTCTTAAAGTGGTGGCCGCGGCCCTCCAGCTCTTCGCGCAGCTCGGCGAAGTTCTCGATGATGCCGTTGTGGACGATGGCGATACGACCGTCGCAGCTGGTGTGGGGGTGAGCGTTAACGACGGAGGGCTTGCCGTGGGTGGCCCAACGGGTGTGGCCGATACCGCAGGTAGCGTCGCTGTCGATGTTGGAAAGCTCGCTCTCCAAGCCTGCGACCTTGCCCACGCGGCGGATGACGTCGAGGTGCGCCGCGGCGCCCTCGCCCACCTCGAGCGCGACGCCCGAGGAGTCATAGCCGCGATACTCCATACGCTTGAGGCCTGTGACCAGGATGTTCTTTGCAATATCAGAGCCGGTGTAGCCGACAATTCCGCACATAGGATAAATCCCTTCGTCCGCTTGACTGCAAAACGTCCACGCACAGGGGGCGCTGAGACGCATAACGTTCGAGTATTGTACTCACGCAAACGCAAGCTGATATACCAGAAGTGGTATCTCAACTTGAATACCACTCGATACACACACCCCACCCCGAAGGGGGCAGGCACCTTCGTGGTGGTTTGGTCTGACAGCATCGTTTGCCCAGATAAAACCTGCCAAAATAAACCTGTCCCTAATAGGCGGGTTTTGACACCTCAGGGGCGGGCGATGCTACAATCTGGCTTGTACTTGAAACGCATCAAAGGGGCCGCTATGGCAAAGGTAAAAATCAGCGACGTCGCGCGCGAGGCCGGGGTTTCGTTGGGCACGGTTTCCAACGCGCTCAACCACCCCGAAAAGCTGCGTCCCGAGACCCTCAAGCTCATTAACGAAACCATCAATCGACTGGGCTACCTGCCCAACCAAAGCGCTCGTCAGCTCGCGGGCGGCGCCGTCAAGTCCTTTGGCCTGGTGCTCCCCCGTCTCGACCACGGCTTTTCACTCCAAATCGCCAGCGGCGCCCACAACGAGGCCCGCAAGCACGGCTACGACCTGCTCATCGCCAACGCCGATAACGACGATATTCTCGAGGACCATTACCTGCGCTACTTTATGGGCACCCAGATGTCCGGCGTCATGGTTCAGCCCATGGCATCCCCCGACTGGCACCCCGCCCTGACCAAGATGCCCGTGCCGATCGTCCATCTGGACATCCATTGCTCCGAGCCCGGCTACTACGTGGCCGCCGACAACGAGGCACAAGGCCGCATCATCGCCGAGCTCGCCATCGCCCGCGGCGCGCACCATATTGTCGTCGTCGGCCGAGCAGCATTTATGCAACTCACCCTGCGCGTCCTTGGCATTCATAAGGCGCTCGCCCTACATCCCGATATCAAGATCGAAGTCATCGACGCCGGCGAATGGAATACCGCCGCCGACGGCTACGGCATCGGCACCCAAATCGCCGCGCGCCCCGCCGACGAACGCCCCGATTTTGTCGTCGGCCTGACCGACGTGCTGGCCTCGGGCGTCATCTCGGCGCTGGTCGACAAAGGCATCGCCGTCCCCGGGCAAGTACGCGTAGCAGGTTGCGATGGCAACCCGCTCGCTTGGAGCGGATCGGTCCCGCTCACTACGGTAGCGCCCCCGGGCTACGAGATTGGCCGCAAGGGCGTTCAATTGCTCATGGAGCAAATCGAGAACAAGGCCCCAGCAAAGACCAAGCATATCCGCGTCGGCTCTACAGCGCGCACCGTCACCGCAGTCACCGCCGCCGAGGACATCAACCGCCAAGAACTGGTACGTCCGTTCCTGCTGGAACGCGCCAGCACCCAGGCAAGCAGCCAGACCGACGCCACGGCCATCAACCTCGGTGCGTATCTATAGCACGCCCGCAAGTATGCTAAGTCGCCGCTCAAGCAAAAGAGGCCCGACCATTGCCGGACCCCTTTTGTTTAAGCGCAAACGTAAGCAATTGCTCGTTTCAACGCCGCAATTGTCTAGCGCACGGCCTTGACCGCCGCCGCCAGATCGAACAACGTATCGAGCACGGCCTCGCAGCCATCCACCACGTCCTGCGGCAGCGGCACGATATCGGGGACGGCAAAGACGTGGCAGCCAGCCGTAATGCCCGAGACGCAGCCGTTGCGCGAATCCTCGACCACGGCACATTCCTCGGGAGTAAAGCCCGCGCGCTCGCAGGCGAGCAGATACATCTCGGGGTCGGGCTTGCCATGCACGACGTCCTCGCCACACGTTACCGTTTCAAACTTGTCAAAAAGACCGAATGCTTTAAGGTTGCGCTCGGCCGTAACATGGCGCGATGACGTTGCAAGGCCTACGTGATAGCCCGCAGCCAACAGCTCGTCTATGCACTCGGCAGCGCCGGCTTTAAGCTCCAGATCGGTCTTGACCATCTCGTCGCGAATCTCCTTGTGGCGGACATAGATCGCCTCGGCGGTCTCGTGGCTGCCGTAATGCTTATCGAGGATGTTCATGACATCGGGTAGCCTGCGACCGATAAACTGATGGATCAGCGCTTCATCAATCGCGAGCCCCAGCTCAGCGGCGCCTGCCTTCCAGGCCTTAATCCCCAAACGCTCGGTATCGACCAGCGTTCCATCCATGTCAAAAATAACAGCCTTGATCATATCGGTCCCCCATCGACTCTCGCTGTCGCGTTGCTGTAACTCTACCGCATTTGGCAACTTGTATATAACGTATATACCATATTGCACTTTCGTTACATAGGTAGAAGTCTTATGGCAAGTAACGCATTAGGATTATAGTTTTCGATCGAGTACTCAACGATAAGGACCGTTTCATGATTTTAGACACCACGGCACCCGCAGAGGAGCTTCAAGACAAGCTATCGGCGCTCGAACAGCTGCTTTTGGCATACGGGCGCGTGGCTATCGGGTTTTCCGGCGGCGTTGACAGCAGCTTTTTGGCCGCCGTATGCGCCCGCATCATGCCTACCAATACCCTCCTCGTCCATCTCACCACGCCGCTCATCGGCACGCCCGAGCAGGCCTCGTTTGAGCGGTCCGTTGATGGACAAGCCAATGAAGGGGCACATTTTAAGCTCCCCGTGCTCAATCTTTCGGTCGATCAGCTGCAGCTCCCCCAAGTAGCCTGCAACGATGCTAATCGCTGCTACCACTGCAAGCACGCCGGCTTTACCGCCATCGTCAACCACGCCAAGTCGCTCGGCTTTCCCACCGTCATCGATGGCAGTAATGCAAGCGATCGCGGTGACTACCGCCCCGGCATGCGTGCGGCAGAAGAGCTCGGCGTACGCTCACCCCTTATGGAGGTCGGCTTTACCAAGGACGAAGAGCGCGAGCTGCTGCGCGCATGGGGCTATCCCGTTTGGAACCTGCCGGCGGGAGCATGTCTTGCCACCCGCGTCCCCACGGGCGAGGAGCTTACGCGCGAGAAGGTCGATTTAATCCGCGCCTGCGAGGATTACCTGCACGATCTTGATCTGGCACAGGTACGCGCGCGCTTGATCGGCGGCTGCATGCATATCGAGGCCGCACCCGCAGATGTCGCCAAGATTGCTGCCCTCGGTGGCAACGCCGTCGATGCCGAGGGCAAAACCCCGCTGCCCGCCGTTATCGAGTCCGCGCTGCGCGAGCTGGGCTGCGACCATATCTCCCCCGAGGTCACCCCCTACATCCACGGCAACATGAACCTTTAGATTACGCCGTTTTACAAACGGCGTAACTGCTCGGCGCTGCGCGGGCTCCGGGCACATATGCTCAACCTGGACTGCGTTAACTGACCTGTCAATAAGGGACAGGTTTGTTTTGGCAGGTTTTATCTTGGGAAAATATCGCGAGGCAGTCGCCCCTCTAGCACCCATCAAACTTCGAGAGACGATAGAGGGGCAATTCGGCTGCATCTACTTCTTCCGATAGCGGCGGTTGCGGCTCGTCGATGAACCCATTACTTCGATGAGCCCTTTATCCATCATTTTTGGCAGATGGTAGCTGACGGACGAATTTTGGCATTCCGTCTCTCTAAAACAAGGCGCTTATCTCTCTAACTTTAGAGAGATAAGCGCCTTGTTTTAGAGAGACATTAAGAGAGATGTATCGAATTCGCTGCTAGATTGCCTAATGCTATCTCTCTAACCAACCTTCTCTTTAGAGAGACATTTAGAGAGATGAGCGCGACCTCTCTAATCAAGGGCTCCACTCTTTAAGGTGCACACTTCCTAACCGTGCCCTAAGTTGCGGTGAAATAACTCACGATTAGCCTGCCAAAAAGGGATAGGTTTATTTTGGCAGGTTTTATCTGGGGAAACGCAAACAGGGCCGCGACACCTATATGGCGTCGCGGCCCTTTTCCTTGGAGAAGGATCGATTGATTGAACGGGATGACCGTTCTAGTCTTCGAGTCCGCTATTGATGAGCTCCGCAATCTCAACGGGATCGGTGCTCGCGCGCACCTTGTCGCGGAAGCCGGCGTCCATCAGCATTACGGCAGCCTTGGAGAGCAGGCGCAGATGCGTGGTTCCAGCCTCGCCGGCAGGCACGTACAGCGCGAGCGCAACATCGACGGGCACCCCATCGAAGCTCGGCCATTCAACGGGCTCGGTCAGTTTAAGCACGGCAACGCCCGGCGTGTGGATCGCGTCGCTTTTGGCATGCGGAACGGCAAAACCGGCGACAAGGCCGGTCTCGGCCTCGTTCTCGCGAGCAATGAAGGCGGCCTCTACGGCAGATGCGTCATCGGCAAAGCCGAGCTCGATGGCCTGCTCGGACAAATAATGTAGGGCGTCCTCGCGCGAGGCAGCGGTATACCCGATTGTCACTTGGTTGGCAGATACAAATCCCATGGAAACCTTCCTTACAACACGGACCTGACCGCAGCTTCGATGCCGTCGGCGTCCAAACCGTACTTGTGCAGCAAATCGACCGCAGGGCCGGACTCGCCATACACATCGCGCACGCCGACGCGACGCATCGGCACCGGATGCTGCTCCGCGAGCACCGAGGCCACGGCCTCGCCAAGACCACCGATAATCGAATGCTCCTCGGCAGTGACCACACGACCGGTCTTCTTGGCGCTGGCAACCACCAGGCGCTCATCAAGCGGCTTGATCGTGTGCATATTGATGACCTCGGCATCGATACCATCGGCAGCGAGCGCCTCGGCAGCCTCAAGCGCCTCGGCGACCATAAGGCCACAAGCGATGATGGTCACATCGGACCCCTCGCGCACGACCACGCCGCGACCAATCTTGAACTCATAGTCCTCGTGATCGTTAATGACCGGCGTTGCCAGGCGTCCGAAGCGCATGTAGACCGGTCCCTCAAACTCATAGGCGGCGCGCACGCAAGCGCGAGCCTCGATGTCATCGGCGGGAACGATTACCGTCATACCCGGGATCGTGCGCATGAGCGCGATGTCCTCGCAGCACTGATGCGTGGCGCCGTCTTCACCGACCGAGATACCCGCATGCGTGGCACCGATTTTGACGTTGAGGTGCGGATAGCCAATGGAATTACGCACTTGTTCGTACGCGCGGCCGGCGGCGAACATGGCAAAGGTGCTCGCAAAGGCGACGTGGCCCGTGGTCGCAATGCCGGCGGCGAGCCCCATCAAGTTGCTCTCGGCAATGCCGGCATCGTAGAAGCGCTCAGGGTGCGCAGCCTTAAACTTACCCGTCTGCGTAGCGGCAGCCAGGTCGGCATCGAGCACTACAAAGTCATCGTGCTCATTGCCCAGCTCGACGAGCGCCTCGCCGTAGCTTACGCGCGTGGCGACTTTTTTGACCTCTGCCATTAGAGCTCCTCTCCTGCTGCCGCAAGCTCGGCCATGGCCTGCTCAAACTGTTCATCGTTGGGCGCCTTGCCATGCCAGCCAACCTGGTTCTCCATAAAGGAGACGCCTTTG
>DBEXMY010000238.1:0-5315 GCA_048168905.1 Collinsella sp.
GCCCTCTCCTGCCTCTTCACAACATCACGCTCCCTGCCATTGCTCCCGTTTTTGGTGCCGATTTTTGCCATAATCGAGGTCGTGGGCTGCACTTTGTAACCGATTGCGCATCCTTCTTAAGGAGCATGCCATGGCAACTAATCAAGAAACGGCCGTCATTAAGGCGCGCATGGACCGTATTCCCTCGGCGTTGTCGCCCGAACTTGTCGAGCGCATTGCCGCCGATCGTGCTTCGGGCTATGTCAACCCGTATCGTTGCAACGACGATCAGGTCATTCGTCGTATTGATCGCGCCGCCGACAAAGGCACGCTTATGCGTCCGGCGTTTATGCGCGATACCGAAAAGATACTTCATCTTCCGGCGTACACCCGTTATGCAGGCAAAACGCAGGTCTTTAGCTTCCGTAGCAATGACGATCTGTCACGCCGCGGTTTGCACGTGCAGCTCGTCTCCCGCATTGCGCGCGATATCGGTCGCGCCCTGGGGCTCAATTGCGATCTGATCGAGGCGATTGGCCTGGGTCACGACTTGGGACACACGCCTTTCGGCCATGCCGGCGAGCGTTTCCTCAACGATATCTATCATGAGCGTACGGGGCGTTATTTTTTCCATAACGTGCAGTCGGTCCGCGTGCTCGACACACTGTACGGCCGCAACGTGTCGCTCCAGACGCTCGACGGCGTGCTATGCCATAACGGCGAGTACGAGCAGCGTGTGTTTGAGCTCTCGGACATGAGCTCCTTTGACCAGTTTGACCAGACGGTTGAGGATTGCATTGCCACGGGCTATAGCGCAATTGGGCATCTGCGTCCCATGACGCTCGAGGGCTGCGTCGTTCGCATCTCGGATATTCTTGCCTACGTTGGTCGTGACCGTCAGGATGCGATCGCGGCGGGCCTGCTTTCGCCCGACGTTTTTGATGATGGCCGGGGCGGTGCCTACAACAGTTGGATCCTTACGCACGCTTCCATCGATATCGTTGAGCACAGCTATGGTAAGCCGCGCATCGAGATGAGCGAGGACCTGTTTGGGGAAATCCGCCGAGCCAAGCGCGAGAACTACGAGAAGATCTATAGCAAGGGCGGTATCGAAGGCGATTCCGAGGTGGAGCTGCGCGAGGCCTTCGAAAAGCTCTACGACCGTTGCCTGCGGGATCTAAATAGTGGTGACGAGTCCTCTTACATCTTTAAGCACCATATTTCGCGCATTGAGCAGCAACTTTCCTACTACGATCGCACCTATGCCTGGCAGGACGACAAGGATCAAGCCGTGGTGGATTATATCGCGAGTATGACGGACGGTTATTTCTGCGAACTGACGAGCAAGCTGTTCCCGGGTCTAAAGTTTCCGCATCGTACCTATATTAACGAACGGTAGTTCGTATCCTTTCGGTATACTGGTTAGTTGAAAACGTTTTTGATTGATGCACGGGATGGCTATGGACGACCTTTTTTCTGCCTCGACGCGCGAGCGTTCCTTTAAAAATGCGCCGCTCGCGGTGCGCATGCGACCCAATTCGCTCGACGAGTACGTGGGCCAGCAAAAGGCCGTCGGTAAGGGCTCATGGTTGCGTGCCGCGATCGAGCACGACGTGCTTTCGAGCGTGATTTTGTACGGGCCGGCCGGTACGGGTAAGACGACGCTGGCCCACATTATCGCCAACCATACCAAGAGCGAGTTTGTCGAGGTCAGCGCCGTGACGGGTACCGTGAAGGATCTTCGCCGCGTGATTGACGAGGCCAAGACGCGCCTGAATACCTACGACCGCCGCACCATCCTGTTTATCGACGAGATTCACCGCTTCTCCAAGTCTCAGCAGGATGCCTTGCTGCATGCGGTTGAGAACCGTACCGTCATTATGATTGGCGCCACGACGGAGAATCCGTACTTCGAGGTCAACTCGGCATTGCTCTCGCGCGGTCGCGTGGTGGAGCTTGAGCATCTTAAAGACGAGGATATCGCCACGCTTATCGAGCGTGCGCTCGAGGCGCCGCAGGGTTTGAACGGCAAGTTCTCGGCCGATGAGGATACGGTTAAGACCATCTGCACGCTGGCAGCGGGTGACGCTCGCTCGGCGCTCACGACGCTCGAACTTGCGAGCGAGATTGCCGTCACGCGTCCCGATACCGAGGGAACGCCAGCGCCCGTGGCGGGGGAGCGCTATCCCATCACCGTGGATGACGTGAAGATCGCCAACCCGCGTCGTGGATTTTCGTATGACAAAAACGGCGACATGCACTACGACATCATCAGTGCGTTTATTAAGTCCATGCGCGGTAGCGACCCCGATGCCACAATCTATTGGCTCGCGCGCATGATTGATGCGGGGGAGGATCCCAAGTTTATCGCTCGCCGTATTATGATTCAGGCTTCTGAGGATGTTGGCAACGCCGACCCGCAGGCGCTTTTGGTGGCGCATGCCGCGTTTAAGTCTGCCGAGGTCATTGGCTATCCCGAGTGCCGCATTAACCTGGCTCAGGCTGCACTCTATGTGTGTTTGGCCCCTAAATCCAACGCGTGTGAGGCTTCGATTGATGCGGCGCTGGCCGATATCCATTCTAGTGGGCTTCGCGAGGTGCCGAGTTATCTGCGCGATCGCCATCGCCCAGGCAGCGACGACTACGGTGTGTATAAATACCCGCACGATTATCCCGAAGGCTGGGTCGATCAGCGCTATTTGCCCGAGGGGCTGGAGCGCGGTGCGTTCTGGCAGCCTGCCGGGCGCGGCTGGGAAGAGTGGCGCGTAGAGCAAAGCGAGCGCGACCGCAGCGGGAATGCACCGAAGTAGCTGCTGATAATTATGTCCCACGTTGCTACTCTTGGCATGTTCGGTCCCCTTTGGGGTACCATGAAAAGCGTCTGTATTTCGATTTTTCCGGGAGGCTTGTATGAGTCCCATTCAAATCGCCCTGCTGCTGCTCGCCGTTGCCGGCGTGTGGGCCATCGCTGAGCTCGCGCTTACCCTGCGCAAGACCCGCAATGTTGTCGACTCGCTCGATAAGACCGTGAACGACCTCAACAACACCATCGCCGAGGCTCAGCCTGTGGTGGCAAAGCTCGATGGCGCTGTCGATGAGCTTACGCCGGCACTTGCCCAGATGGAGCCGCTGCTTAAGTCGAGCAAGACGGCAGTTGATGCCCTTACCTCCAATCTCGTAGAGGTCGAAGCCGTGGTTCGCGACATTTCTGAGGTTACGGGCAGCATGGCCGAGGCCAGCAATGCTGTGTCGAGCGTGACTGATTCTGCGGCAGGTGCCGTGCAGAAACTCTTTAACAAGGTGAAGGCTCCCGCGGCCGACGCTGAGCGCAAGCTTTCCGCTGCCGAAGAAGCCGAGCAGCCGACCGAGCGTGTCCTGATTGGCGAAGCCGGGGACGATGTCGCTGCTGGTGACAATGATGCACAGAAGCCTGCTGCTAAAGCAGCCCAGTATTACACCTACACGCCCGCCGAGACCACCGAGGAGTCCTGCGATGAGTAGCGAAGCAACTTGCCCCATTACGCTGACCGTTGCCGGCGACCCGCGTCTGGCGCGCCTTGTGCGCATGACGGCGGCAAATGTCGGTGCGCTCTGCTCCATGTCCGTCGATCGCATCGAGGACATTCGTATGGCTGCCGAGGAAGCATTTATTTTCGGCTGCACGGCTGTTGATTCCGATGACATCTCGATCAAATTCGATGTCGACGAATCTCACGTTGGCATGACCTTTACCTTTGGCGACCAGGCCACCGTCGACGAGGATGACCAGGCCGCTGTGTATGCCGAGCTCATTTTGGCGAGCGTGTGCGATTCCTACGAAAAGACTGCGGCGCCCCTGACGCTTTCCCTCGACCTCAAGGCGGATATCTAATATGACCGAACGTTCCCGGAGCGGTAAGACCGCTTGGGACAAGGAGAAAACCCGCGAGCTGTTTCGTCGCTATAAAGAGACCGCTGACCCGGACGCACGCGAGCAGCTCGTCATGTCCCACATGAACCTGGTAAGGTTTCTTGCCAACAAATTTAAGAACCGCGGCGAGCCGCTCGATGATCTGATGCAGGTTGGCTATTTGGGCCTGCTCAAGGCTATCGACCGCTTTGACCCCGAGCGCGGACTCGAGTTCACGACGTTTGCGACACCCACTATCTTGGGCGAGATCAAACGCCATTTCCGTGACAAGGGCTGGAGTGTGCGCGTGCCGCGCCGTCTGCAGGAGCTCTCGGCCAAGGTCAACCAGGCTACTGACAAACTTACCAACGAGCTGCAGCGTTCGCCCAAGGTTGAGGAGATCGCTGAGTATCTAGATGTGACTGTCGATGAGGTCCTCGAGGCTATGGAATCGTCTTCGGCCTATACCTCGGTGCCCATCGAGGCTCCTGGTGCGTCCGATTCCGACGATGCCCCTTCGATTCTCGACCGTTACGCCGACGACGACAACGAGCTCGACTTTACCGATGACCGCCTAGTGATCGAGGAAGCCATCCGTGATTTCTCGCCGCGCGAGCGCGAGGTGATCGAGCTGCGCTTTGTGAAGGGCATGACCCAGATCGAGATCGCCAAGAAGCTGGGTATTTCTCAGGTGCAGGTTTCGCGTCTGCTGCGCCGCACGCTTAAGAAGATTCAGGACAAGATCGACCCCGACGGAGTGATGATTCGTTCATGAGTGAACACCCCCAACAAACCGATCGCGTGCTGCGCGACACCCGCATTCTGACGCTTCGCCTTTGGGCTGTTGTCGGCTGCATTGTCATCGCCGCTGTCATCTTTAACCTGCTGGGCATCCTGGCACCGGTTATTGAGGTTCTGGCCGTCGGTTCCAGCAGTGCTTTTGTGATGTCCCCGATCACCAACTGGCTCGAGCACCATGGCGTGAATCGCGGCATCGGTTCGCTTGTCGCGCTTATTGTTGTTGTTGCCGTGCTCGTCGGTGTCGTTTGCATCTTGTCGCCGATTCTCTTTGGTCAGATCATGGAAGTCCTGAGCCGCCTGCCCGAGCAGCTTCGTGTTGCGGGTGGCGATCTCAATGAGATGATCTCGCATGCCAAGACGCTCAACAACACGCCGCTCAAGGAGTATTTGGACGATAATCTTTCGTCCCTGGTTACCGTGGCATCGAAGTATGTGTCTCAGATTGCTGCCGAGCTTGGTCGCGGTGTGTTCCCGCTCATCACCGATACGGCCTCGCAGTTGTTCGTGATTTTCCTTGGTCTGGTGCTTGCCTACTGGATGGCCTGCGACTACCCTCGCATGCATCACGAGATTTGCACCATCATCGGTCAGGAGAAGGAGACCTCGTACCGCTTTATGGTCGCCATCCTTTCTCGCTCTGTCGGCG
>DBEXMY010000239.1:0-2616 GCA_048168905.1 Collinsella sp.
AATTGATTAGGGGTATTTATCTCAAGCCTTGGGCATTTGCTCGATAGATAAAAATGAGGCATCCATGAAGCTCTCGATGATTACATACCCCGTCACGGGTACCATAGTCGGGTACACCGTAACCAAGGAGACAACGATGAAGCAAATCGATACGGCCCAGCTCGACATCACCGCCTGTCAGGCTCAAGCTGCCGAATACCACGCCCGTGGCTTTAACTGCGCCCAGGCCGTTGCCTGCACGCTCGCACCTGCCGTCGGGCTCGACCCCCAGACCGCCTTTACCCTCACCGAGGGCTTTGGCGCCGGCATGGGCGGCATGACCGAAACCTGCGGTGCCATCTCGGGCGCCGTGGCCATCATGGGCTTTGTGATGAGCGACGGCATGGAAAACCCCAAGACCAAGGGCCAGACCTACAAGCTGTCGCGCGAGATTGCCAAGCGATTTGGCGAGAAGAACACGACGACCGTCTGCGGCACGCTCAAGGGCATCGGATCGGACAAGGGTCCGCTCCGCAGCTGCCCTGGCTGCATCGACGATGCCGTCGCGATCGCCTGCGATGTGCTAAAGCAGCTCGCCGAGTAAACGGCAGCAACGGAAAAACAAAGGCCGGCGTGCGCTTGGGATCCATCCAAAAGTACGCTGGCCGTCGCCGTTAGAACTCGGCAAATTCGGGGGCGCCGACCTCAATCTCCTCGCGCCCCGCCATAAGCTCGCGCATCTTAGCGCAAAACGGCTCCTGCTCCCCCGCCTTAAACACCAAATGAATCGTCACGGCATCCGCGTAATCGGTATCCGAAACCTTGGCGCCCGAATCCTGCGCCAGGCGAAGCACCTGTTCGTATTGCGGATAGGCCACATGAACATCAACGGGCACAACGCTCGTCATCTCAACGATCTGTCCGTCCTCCTGAGCCGCGGCCACCGCCGCCTGCGTCGCCGCGGTATAGGCGCGCACCAAGCCACCGGGCCCTAACAGCGTGCCACCAAAATAGCGCGTCACTACGCAGCAAACATTTTTGAGTTCCGCGCCACGCAACACCTCGAGCGTCGGCATACCGCTCGTGCGGCTCGGCTCACCATCATCGCTCTGGCGCTCGCGTCCATCGACTAAAATCCACGCGGGAACATTGTGTCGAGCGTCGTAATGACGCTTGCGAACCATCTCGATAAAGGCATTCGCCTCATCCTCGGACTCAATATGGACCAGTTGGGCAATAAAACGGCTCTTGCGGTCCACAAACTCGCCCGAAGCCTCAATATTCGATTGCAGAGTAAAATAGCTGTCCAACAAAGCCCCTCAACAACAAGCAAAGCAACAAACAGCCTCAATAATACGGCAAAGACAGAACCGTTGTCCTCGCCGACAAGAACGGAAACGCCAATAATGCCGTCACCAACAGCGAGAACCCGTCAGCGCGAGCAAGGTGCCTTGAAAGACGAGGGCATTGACCTTATGGGCATGCCCGAAGGCTTGTAAGGCAGATTGCCGCGCTGACGGGTTCGCAGCGTCAACATAGTTGCCAAGTGGGCCTATAAGCCGGGTTCTGTCGTGAACGGTCATTTATCTTGTCTGCACGTTACCGTGCAGCTCCACGCACGCTACCCGAACGCGGACCGGGCCGGCCCATAGCGTTCCTATTCGCGCTTGCTCCGGATGGGGCTTGCCAAGCCGCCGTGTTGCCACGACGCTGGTGGTCTCTTACACCACCGTTTCAGCTTTTCCCTTTACGCCTTGCGGCGCAGGTGGGAGTCTTCTTTTCTGCGGCGCTTTCCGTCGGATCACTCCGCCCGGCCGTTAGCCGGCATCCCGCCCTCTGGAGCCCGGACTTTCCTCACGCGTACTGCAAGCAGCACATCGCGCGACCGTCTGGCCCACTCAGCAGTGCAAGAGTGTAACACACCGTTGCCGCAGGCAATGGCACAACGCAAACGCTCGACACGATAAACCAAGAACCGCCATGCGCTACAATGGTCCTGTCGATGGGCAACGTCGTCAGTCGAGACGCGACCGCGCTCCACACCCCTCCGTCTACTCGGTGTGTTCCCGTCTCCTCCCCGAGGCGGGATGTCGGCATTTTTTCATGCACCGACAACCAAATAGCTTGTGGATAGCATGGGCAGCATCATGCATCTCGGCACCAAATGCAAAAAGGGACCCGTCCATTGCGGACGGGTCCCTTAAAACAAGTGATCGTCAAACCGATTTACTCGGCGTCGGTCTCCTCGTCCTTCTTCTCGGAAGGCAGCGGGGTAACCTCGATCTCGACACCCAGAGTCTCAGCAGCGGACTTCATGGACAGGGAGATACGACGACGGTCGAGGTCGATCTCCATGACCTTGACCTGAACCTTGTCGCCCACATGGGTGACCTGAGAAGGCTGATCGACGTGCTTGTTGGCCATCTCGGAGATGTGCACCAGGCCCTCGATGCCCTCGCCCAGGTCGACGAAAGCGCCGAACGGGACAAGCTTGGTCACAGTGCCCTCGACGATAGCGCCGACGGGGTACTTCTTGACCAGTGCGCGCCACGGATCCTCGGTGGTCTGCTTGAGACCCAGGGAGATGCGCTCGCGGTTGAGATCGACGTCGAGAACCTCGACCTCGACCTCCTGGCC
>DBEXMY010000240.1:0-8309 GCA_048168905.1 Collinsella sp.
TGAGCTGATTATGTACGGCTGTTACTCGGCGTCGTGGTGACGGCGGGGCTTGCGGCCTCCGTTGTCGCCGGGACGGCGCGGACGGTCGCTGCGCTCAGAGCGCTCGCGACGCGGACGCTCACGGCGCTGGAAGTGCTCGCCGTCGCCCTCTGAGGCACCCTCGGCGCGAGCCGGGGCCTCGGGCTTATCCAGACGATCGAGCGAAATCTTGCCGCGGTCATCGACTTCGATGACGACGACCTTGACCTCGTCGCCCACATTGAGGACGTCCTCGACCTTCTCCACGCGGCCCTTGGCGACGCGGGAGATGTGCAGCAGGCCGTCCTTACCGGGCAGCAGGTTGACGAAGGCGCCGAAGGGCTGGATGGAGACCACGCGACCGGTGTACTCCTCGCCCGGCTCGGGAACCTTGATGATGAGCTTGATGCGCTCGACGGCCTGGTCCACGGACTCGCCGGTGCCGCCGACAAAGACGGTGCCGTCCTCCTGGATGTCGACCGAAGCGCCGGTCTCGTCCTGAATACCGCGGATGACCTTACCGCCGGAACCGATGACGTCGCGGATCTTGTCGGTCGGGACCTGGATGGAGACGATGCGCGGAGCGGTGCTGCGTGTGGTGTGGCGCGGCTCGGGGATCACATCGAGCATCTTCTGCAGGATGAAGGCGCGCCCCTCCTTGGCCTGCTGCAGGGCGCGGGCCAGGATGTCGAAGGTGAGGCCGGTGGCCTTGTTGTCCATCTGCAGGGCGGTGATGCCCTCGGTGGTGCCGGTGACCTTAAAGTCCATGTCGCCCAGGAAGTCCTCGAGACCCTGGATGTCGGACAGGACCACGGTCTTACCCTCCTCCTGGATCAGGCCCATGGCGATACCGGAGACCGGGCGCTTAATGGGCACGCCGCCGTCCATAAGGGCGAGCGTAGAACCGCAGGTCGAAGCCATCGAAGAGGAGCCGTTGGACTCCATGACCTCGGAGACGACGCGGATGGCGTAGGGGAACTCGTTCTCGTCGGGAAGCACCGGAAGCAGGGCGCGCTCGGCCAGGTTGCCGTGACCGATCTCGCGGCGCTTGGGGCTGCCCATGCGGCCGGTCTCGCCGGTGCAGAACGGCGGGAAGTTGTAGTGGTGCATGTAGCGCTTGCCCTCGGTGGGCTCGATGGTATCCAGACGCTGGCCCTCGTTGAGCATGCCGAGCGACAGGACGGAAAGCACCTGCGTCTGGCCACGCTGGAACAGGCCGGAGCCGTGAACGAGCGGCAGGTAGTTGTCCTTCACCATGATGGGACGGATCTCGTCGGCGGCACGGCCGTCGACGCGCTCACCGGTCTCGACGACCATGGTGCGCATGGCCTTCTTCTCGAGCTTCTTGAGCGCCACGGGGATCTCGCGCTCCCAAGCGGCCTGCTCCTCCTCGGTGAACTCGGCGCGGATGGACTCCTTCAGAGCCTCGACCTTACCGATACGGGAGAGCTTGTCGGCGTCGCGAAGGGCGGCTGCCATCTCGTCGTAGTGGGCGAAGATGCGCTCCTGGACCTCCTCGACGGGCTGGTCGAGCGGGTACTCCTTCTTGACGATGGCGCCGTTGACCTGCTCCCACTCGGCGACGAACTCGTCCTGAGCCTGGCAGAAGGCAGCAAGGGCCTCCTGGCCAAACTTCATAGCGGCGAGCATGTCGTCCTCGGAGATCTCCTCGGCGCCGGCCTCGACCATCGAGATGAAGTCGGCAGAGCCGCCCAGCTCCAGGTCCAGATCGGAGTTCTCGCGCTCCTCATAGGTGGGGTTGACGATAAACTCGCCGGTCTCCACGTTGCGGCCGATGCGCACGCAGGCAAGCGGGCCCTCGAAGGGCACGCCGCCGAGCGTCATGGCCAAGGAGGCGCCCATGACGTTGATGACGTCGAAGGGGTTGACCTGGTCAGCGACGAGTGAGGTAGCGACGATGTGCACCTCGTTACGGAAGCCGTCCGGGAAGCTCGGGCGAATCGGACGGTCGATCATGCGCGCGGTGAGCGTGGCCTTCTCGCTGGGACGGCCCTCACGCTTGAGGTAGCCACCCGGGATGCGGCCGGCGGCGTACATCTTCTCGTTGAAGTCGACGGTCAGCGGGAAGAAGTCGTAGTTCTTACGCTCCTTGGAGACGACCACGGTGTCGAGCATTGTGGTGTCACCCTGCTTGACCAGGCAGGCGCCGGTGGCCTGCTTGGCAAGCTCGCCCGACTCAAAGGTGTAGGTCTTGCCGTACAGCTCAAAGGTCTTGGATACGAGTGTCATTGTTCTCCTTTACCCCGCAGACCCCTTGCCTGCGGGCTTCTCATGTGACGCGGGCCCCCTGCCCCCGCCACGCTTCAGAGCGTGATTGTTCGCGCCCTTACACAAAAAGAGCGCCCCGCTGCGCAGGACGCTCTTAGCATGTACAAATCCTACTGGATGTTGTCGCGGATGCCCAGAGCCTTGATGAGCTCACGGTACTCGACGATGTCGTTCTTCTTGATGTAGGAGAGAAGACGACGACGACGGCCGACGAGCATGAGCAGGCCACGACGGGTGTGGAAGTCCTTCTGGTGGGACTTCATGTGCTCGGTCAGCTCCTTGATGCGCTCGGACAGGATGGCGACCTGAACCTTGGGGTTGCCGGTGTCGACCGGAGTGTTACCGAACTGGGCAGTCAGCTCAGCCTTGCGCTCTTTGGAAACAGTCATTGTTTCACCTTTCGTTTTGCGTCGCTATCGGGCGACTCGATTCGCCTCGGACTGGGAAGCCGCCGGTGGAGCGAGCAACCAAGGTCGAGGTACCAACAGGCCGATATGTTACCACAAGCAGCCCGCCCCTGCGCATCATCACCGACCCAACATGAATTCCATCGCACGGAGGCGCTGATCGGTGTGCGTCGCAGCCCAAACATGCGAAAGCCCGAGCAAGAATGCCGCCGTATGCGGGTCGATTCGCTCGGCCATGAGCGCATCGAAGGTCATGGACATGAGGGCGCGAAGCCATGCGACCTCACCAGTCGATACCAGCTCGGCACCCGGAACGCTCGACGCGCACGATCCGCACATGAGCCCGCCCGCCTGTGGTGAAAAATACGACAGCATGGGGTCTCCGCACAGCACGCAGGCCGAAAAATCTGGTCGATAGCCAACGTGCGACAGCAGCTTAAAGACATATGCCGCCACAAGTAAATCCATATACGCAGCGTCGAGCCCGCTGCCGACCAGGGTAAGCGCCCGTTGCGTAATGGCAAAGGTAAACGGGTCCTCGGCGTCCTCGAACGAGCACACGCGTGCGACCTCGGCGATCGCGCTTGCGGCGCAAGTCGTCTCGTAATCGGGCGCAGCGCCGAGCGGCGCCTCCATAAGCTCGGCCTGGGAAACCACGTCGAGTGACCGTCCATGTGCAAGCAGCATATCGACCGTACAGAACAGCTCGCAGCGCGCAGCCAGGCGTCCGCCGGGTTTGCGGGCGCCCTTTGCCACGGCACGAACCTGCCGCCCCCGCTCGTCAAGCATCGTCAAGATCAGGTCGGTCTCTTTGAGCTTAGTCTTATCGAGCACGAGCACTTTCGTGCGATATGTCCGGGAGCCTGCCATACGCACCGCGCGTCCTTAGTCCTCGGCGTTGTAGCCAAAGCGGCGAATCTGGGCCTCGTCGTCACGCCAGCCGGCCTTGACCTTCACGTCCAGCTCCAAAAAGACCTGCGTGCCAAAGATGCGCTCAAGATCGCGACGGGCGTCGATACCGATATGCTTGATCATCTCGCCGCCCTTACCGATGATGATGCCCTTTTGGCCCTCGCGCTCGACGTAAATGGTGGCGTGCACGCGCAGCACCTTCTTGGTCTGCTCGAGCGCATCGCAGATCACGCCAACGGAGTGCGGAATCTCATCACGGGTGCGGCGCAAGACCTTCTCGCGCACAAACTCGGCAACGAGCGTCTCATCGGAAGCGTCGGTACCCATGTCCTCGGGGAACCAACGCGGACCCTCGGGCAAGAAGTGAGCGACGGTCTCGATAAACGCATCGACGTTGAAGTTCTTGACCGACGACGTCACGATCTCATCATCGTATTCCATAAGCTCGTGGGCAGCCTTAAGCTGCTCCATGACCTGTGCGGGGTCGGCCTCATCGGCCTTGGTGAGCACCAGGACCTTCTTGGAACGAGCGTTCTTGACACGCTCGGCAACCCAGGCGTCTCCCCTGCCGATGGGCTTGGTGGCATCAATCAAAAACGCGACGACATCGACATCGTTCAGCTCGAACAGTGCGCTCTTGTTGAGCTCGGATCCCAGACCGTCCTTGGGCTTATGGATACCCGGGGTATCGACAAAGACCAGCTGGTAGCCGGGGCGGTTGACGACGGCGCGCATACGGCGGCGAGTCGTCTGGGCCACCGGCGAGGTAATGGCGACCTTCTTGCCGTAACAGGCGTTGAGCAGCGTGGACTTGCCGGCGTTGGGACGACCGACCAGGGCCACAAAGCCGCTGCGGAAACCGGGCTCCACGTCGCCAAAGCCCGCGAGGTTGTCGTCCTCGTCGCACAGGGCGTCGAGCTCCTCATCGCTCATGCCCTCAAACGGGTCGAACTCCTCGGCCTCGTCAAACGAATCGGCACCTTCAGCCTCGTCCAGGACCTCGTCATCCAAAACTTCATCGGCAGACTGCATATTGTCGGACATGGGAATCCCTTTCTAGATAAAGCCGAGCGCGTGGGCAAAGACAAGCAAGCCCACGATCGCGGCGGTAATGGAAAGAACGTATACAGAGGCGGCGGCGATGTCCTTCGCACGCTTGGCCAACGGATGGAGCTCCTGGGTCGCCAGGTCGACGATGGCCTCCATGGCGGTGTTGCAAAGCTCGCCGTGAATCACCAGGCCGCAACAGATGATAATCGTGGCCCACTCGGCAATGTCGAGCCCCACGATGCAGCCGGCAACGACGGTGCACACGCCCGCAACGAGCATGACCTTAATGTTGCGCTCGGTCTTGACGGCGGTGACGAAGCCCTCCATAGCGTAGGAAAACGACTTTAAGAAGGACGGATGGTCCTTGTTCGATCCGGGAATCATAGACGGCTCCTAGTCGTGGGCATGGTTGGTGATAGGGCCGACGTGGACTAGCTTTGGGTCCTCACCGCGCTCGAGCGCCAGATCGCGCAGGATGGCGTCCTCGCGGGCCTCCATGACCTCGGCCTCGTCGTCCTCGATATGGTCATAGCCCAGCAGGTGCAGCATGCCGTGTACGAGCATCAGACGACACTCGTCAGCGGGGCTATTGCCAAAACCGGGGGCCTGACGGGCAATAACCTGCGGGGCCAAGATGATATCGCCGAGCTCAAGCGTCTCGTCGGCGGGAATATCCTCGTCAAAGGCCGAGTCGCATTCAAACGAGAGCACATCGGTGGTGCGGTCGATACCGCGCCACTCGTGGTTGAGCTCGTGCATCTCGTCCTCGTCGACATACGAAAGGGAAATCTCGACTTCACGCTCAACGCCCTCGGCGGCAAGCACGACCTCGCAGATGTGCTCCACCTCCTGCGCGTCGAGCAGCGTATCGAGCTCGGCATCGTTGCTGATCAATACACTCAACGGGACTCCTTTCGGTCGCGCGGGCGCTGCTCGCGCACGTCATCATAAGCATCATATGCCTCGACGATACGCCCCACCAGGGCATGGCGCACAACGTCGGCGCGCTCGAGGTGCGAAAATGCGACATCGTCGACACGACCCAAAATCTGCTCAACGTCGGCAAGACCGCCGCGACGACCCACCAGGTCACGCTGGCTCAGGTCGCCGGTAATCACGAACTTGGAGTTGAACCCAAGGCGTGTCAGGAACATCTTCATCTGCTCGGGCGTGGTATTTTGCGCCTCGTCGAGCACCACGAAGGCATCGCTCAGCGTGCGGCCGCGCATGTAGGCAAGCGGGGCGATCTCGATCACGCCGCGCTCCATAAGCTCATCGGTGCGCTCGCGATCCATCATGTCAAAAAGGGCGTCGTAGAGCGGACGCATGTAGGGATCGATCTTTTCCTCGAGGGTGCCGGGCAAAAAGCCCAGATTCTCCCCCGCCTCGACAACCGGACGCGTCAAGATCAGACGGCCCACCTCGTGGCGCTTGAGCGCGGCAACGGCGAGCGCCATGGCCAGATAGGTCTTACCGGTACCGGCAGGACCCAGGCCAAACGTGATGGTATGCGAGCGGATGGCATCCACATAGCGCTTTTGCCCGAGCGTCTTGGGACGAATGACGCGGCCGCGATACGAAAGCAGCACGTCATCGCGAAGCGACGTAGCCTCGTGCTCACCGTCGCGCAAGACGGCCAGGCAGCGAGAGACATCGTCGGTGGACGGCGTGCGCCCGGCGGCCGCCTCGCGAAAAGCGTGCTCGAAAAAGCGCGCCACGAGTTCGACCTCGTCCGGGTCGCCGCTCACGGAGATGCTATCGCCACGGGCAACCACATGGGCGCGAACCAAGTTCTCGAGCGCACGAAGGACGCCGTCGCCAGCGCCCAAAACGCGCGAGGGATCAATCCCCTCGGGAACGGTAAGTCTAATCTTCGAGGCTTCCATGAACCTCCCTGCGTGCATGGACCAAGCCGGAATCATCGACTCCGATGATAGCAACATCGAGCAGGCACGGGGCTGTAAGTCCACAGGTATCGTCAAGACGGGCATGATGGAACGAGCCGAGCGTCAGGTTGTCGCCATACTCGAGCACGGCACGCTCGACCGTGCCCACGCGACGGCGAGCGTCGGCAATAGCGAGCTCCTGTGCAGCGGCCCGCATACGGCGGCTGCGCTCGGCCATAACCTCGGGCGGAACCTGGTCGAGCATGTCGGCAGCAAGGGTACCGGGACGCTTGCTGTAGCGGAACACGTGCATACGCGAGAAACCCACACGGCGGCACAGCGCCAGCGACTCCTCGAACTCCTCGTCCGTCTCACCAGGGAAGCCGACAATAACGTCGCAAGAAAGTGACGCCTGCGGCAGATTGGCGCGAATCATACGCACCGTGTCCTCAAAGGCCTCCGCACTATAGGGACGGCCCATGCGATGCAGGGTCGCCGTGCAGCCGGACTGCACGGGCAGGTGCAAAAACGGGGCGATACGCTGCGGATAGCGCGCCATAACATTAAGCAGGCGCTCAGAGATATCCATGGGCTCGACCGAGGAAATGCGCACATGCGGAATAGACGTGCGCTCCATGATGGCCTCGAGCAGCTCATCGATTTCGACGTGCTCGTCGGTCGCGCTCTTGCCATCGTAGGCACCCAGGTTCACACCGGTCAGCACCACCTCGGGCACGCCGGCCTCCTGGGCCTCGCGAACTTGCTCGAGCACGGACTCGACGGGCACGGAGCGCTCGGGGCCGCGTGCCTTCCACACAATGCAATAGGTGCAGCGATGGTTGCAGCCGTCCTGAATCTTCACGCCCAGGCGAGAGCGACCGAGCGCATCGACCACCTCGCCATCGCTGCAGGCGGGAACGCTATCGGATTCGACACCCAGTACCTCGCAGACGCGCTCGGCGACGTCAATCTTGGACGGCTCGGCGATCACGCGATCGGAGAGCTCCAGCAACTCCTCGGGATGCAGGTTGACGACGCAGCCGGTTACGACCACGTAAGGGTCGTTAGGATGGGCCAGCGCATGACGGACGGCCTTACGGGTCTTGGCCTCGGCCTCGCCCGTAACGGCACAGGTGTTAATGACGATCAGATCGGCATCCTGGGGATCCACAATAGCAAAGCCCAGGCGCATAAGATCGGCAGTGATACGGTCAGACTCAACCCGGTTGACGCGGCAGCCGAGGTTGACGACGGAAATATGGGGTGCGAGCACGCTGGCTCCTTAATCGAGGATATCGTCGAGGGCACTCTTGATACGGTCGGTCACCGACTTCTTACCGGAAGCGACGTCATCGCCCATCTCATCGGCAAAAGCACGGAGCAGCTCGTGTTGCTTATTGGAAAGATTGGTGGGAACGACCACGCGCAGTTGCACGATCAGGCGACCACGCGAACCGCCACCGCCAATGCGCGGCATGCCGTAATTATTGACGCTCACGGTGTCGCCGTACTGTGTACCAGCAGGGACCGTCACCTTGACGACCTCATCGGGCATAATGCCCTCGACCTCGATCTCGCAGCCGAGCGCTGCCTGCGCAATCGAAATATCGCTCACGAGGTACAGGTCGTCACCGTTGCGCTTAAAACGCTCGTGGTCGGCGACGCGCACGTTGACGATCAGGTCGCCCAGGGCTCGCCGCGAAGGCCAGCCTCGCCAAAGCCGCTCACGCGCAGCTGGCGACCGGTC
>DBEXMY010000241.1:0-21101 GCA_048168905.1 Collinsella sp.
TTGAGCTCGATTTGTCAGAAATCGGGCAAGCTTTTGGTCAGGCTCCGGTACTTACCCGCATGAACCTCGGGGGTAGCCTCATCCTACGCGTCGCAACCTCCCCATGCGGCGCACGAGGGATAAGGAGCAGCCATGTCCAACGCACCCATGCACTCTGTCCACAGCGCAATCGCAACAGGTCCGCTGCTCCTGCTCCTCTTCCTGCTTTTCGGCTGCCTGGCACCGGGAGCCGCATTTGCCGTCGATGGCTACGACCAGCTCGGCTTCCGCACTATTAGCGATGATTGTGGGCCCTTCTTCATCGGCAAGTATGAAGCTCAAGACACCTCAATTGCCTACTGCATGAACCAGGAGCGCCCCGGCCCCACCAAACCGGGCGGCCCATGGCTCAACTTTGATCAAGGCTGGGTGTGGCTCGACGACGAGTTCGCGGCAATCGTTTGTCACGGATATCCCACCACCACGTCGTTTGGCGGTTACCATCTTTCACCCGATCGCGCCCGCGCCGCCACCCAGCTTGCCGTATGGATGCTCAACGGCACTACCCATGTCGACGGCACCTACTCCTACACGACCGCTCAGGGTAAAACCAAGAGCGGACACTTTACCGCCGACAATGAAGTCGTGGCGGCTGCGCGGTGGCTCCACGACAGCGCAAAATCAGGAAGCATCAAAGCCGCTCCGCACCGCGCGCGACGCTATCTAGGGGCCGTATCGGGCGGCAGCAAACGTCAAGACATGCTCTATGTACTGCCGGCGGTCTCTGTTTCCTTCCAAAAGCAGTCTGCTAACACCGTTATTACCAGCGGAAACAATACCTATCAGTTTACCGGGGCAACATTCGATATTTTTGAGAGCGCCAGCGGCGCGCGTGTCGGCACCATCAAGATGGACAGCAACGGTCGAGCGCAAGCAACACTTCTGCCCAACACGGCATACTACCTAGTTGAAACGAAGGCGCCGGCCGGCTATGTCCCCCGCCACGATCGTATTGCCTTTACCACGGGGAATGACGGCGGGCGGGCCGCCATTGATGAACAGCCCGGCACCATCAATCTGCGTATCGTAAAACTCGATGCCGCGACGAATGCCGGCCCCCAGGTGGGATCTTCACTCGCAGGAGCAGAGTTCACGTGTGTGTCGCAATCAACCCCTGGATGGGCACAAATCCTCACGACCGACGAAAGCGGTCGGGCCACCCTCGCCGATGTCCACTTAGGAACCTTTACCATCTACGAATCAAAAGCCCCCGAGGGCTACCTGCCATCCAACGACAGCTGGACCTATACCGTTGGAGCCGACCAACTCGGCGATTCAGGCGTGGTCGAGATCGAATCTCGCGTTTCCGATATCCCCATTGCGTTTAACCTTGAGATTTCCAAATTCAAGGATTACGGCAATAGCGACCAATCCGGCCTGGAGCAGCCGGCGGGTGGTGTTGTCTTTGAGGTTGTCAGCAACAGCTCTCAGCAGGTTGTTGGCACACTGACCACAAACATCTATGGCTTTGCCTCCACCAAAGATCAGCCCGAAGCATGGTTCGGCACAGGCAAGCGACCCGCCGGTGTCCACGGAGCCGTCCCATACGACCGTGCCGGCTACACGGTTCGCGAGGTTCCGGAAACCGTCCCCGAGGGTTTTAAACGTGCAGGGGAATGGACCGTCGGGGCCAATCAGATTTCCGACGGCGCCGAGCTTCAATATATCGTAGACAACCACGCTCTGTCGACGCATCTCCAGATTGTAAAACGCGATGCCCAAACAGGCGCTTCTGTTCCCCTAGCCGGATTCACCTTCCAACTCCTCGACAGCAATCACGAACCTGTCTCACAAACTTGCTGGTATCCAGCACATAACGTAATGGACACCTTTACGACTGACGCGACCGGGACCGTCACACTGCCCGAATCGCTCGTGCCGGGCACCTATTATGTACGCGAAACCTCGGCCAAAGAGCCCTATCTTGTCGGCGAAGAGATCGAGGTAAACATACCCACCGACATGAACCTAACGCCCGTTGCAATCGCCTCGTATTATGACCACGCCGCGACCGGAAACATCAGAATCGTTAAAACCGATGCCATAGACGGGAGCAGCCTCGCGGGCGCCGTCTTTGAGATCCGTGCCTCGGGTGATATCGTGCGCCCCGACGGTAGCATTGCCGCGCTCGACGGTGAGACTGTCGCGACCGTCACGACGGATGAAACTGGAGAAGCACGCGCGGACAACCTCCCACTGGGATCTGACACCGCACGCTACGAGGTTGTCGAGACTCAAGCGCCGGCAGGCTTCTTGCTCGATCAGACAACCCATATTGTCGACCTTACTTATGCCGACCAGAAAACACCCGTTGTAGAAGCACGGCTTAACGTATCCGACGATTACACCAAGGTTGATATCTCCAAGGTCGATGCAAGCGGTGAGCAGGAAGTGGAAGGCGCACAGCTCACCTTATATGGTCCCGATAAAACCGAAATAGACTCCTGGACCTCATCCGACAAGCCACACCGCGTCGAACATCTTGCACCCGGCACCTACTCGTTGCGCGAAATGATGTCTCCGCGGACCTATGACCTTGCCGAGGAGATAACGTTTGAAATAAAGGATACGGGAGAAGTCCAATCCGTCGCGATGAAGGATGCGCCCATCGAAATCAAGGGGCAGGTCGACAAGCGTCAGGAACTTGTCCAACCTATCGAAAAGGGCCTGTTGGCTAACGGCGATGGTAAAAACCGTGCCGCGATGCAAACCAATACGGATGGGCTTTTCTCCTATACCATCGACGCTCGAAACAATTCAACTACCTGGGTTGATGAGTTCACACTTACCGATGATCTTGAGTGTGCCGAGGACGATACAGCGAGATTCGTCTCAATCGAAACCCCCGTCGCCATCGGCGACCTCAATGGTCTGTGCAACGTGTGGTATCGCACGACGCCGTTGGACTCGACAGACGTCGATGAGCCGGCAAACGCGACACTTGACGATGGGCACGAAAATCCTTGGCTTGAGTCCGACGAAGTAAGGGAAAGTCTGGGTGAGGATTGCCGCCTCGTCGATTACGACGGTTGGCACCTCTGGAAGGCGGATATCTCGACCACGGAATCCACCACACTCGAGGCGAAAGAACTCGACCTTGCATCCAATACCGTCGTAACGGGCATTCGAATTGAATACGGTGCGGTAGCCGCCGACTTTACGACTCGAAGCGATGCGGATTCTTGGAACCGCGATGATCTCAAAGATGAGCACGACGATCTTGACGATGCCAAAGCAATCCTTGGCACAGACGCTCGGGGCGCAATCGTGCACATGCAGGCGACGTCGGCTTATACGCCCCAAACCGCACTCACCAACAGCGCACACGTCGATCTTTGCCGCAACGGCGGCGGCGATAAACTTGAGTCACATGACGATGACCGTGTCATTCAACGCTGTACCCTACCGCAGGACCTACCGGCAACAGGATCAGCTCCCATCGCCGCTTGCATCACCGCGCTCCTGACCTCGGGTGCCGCAGCCCTATGGTTCGCTCGCCTTAGGTCGATCCCAAAGAAGCGCTAGCGCGATGAAAAAGCGGGCGAGCCAGTCCCCTGGCTCGCCCGCTTTCAATCATGTAAATCGCCGTATCTACTCTGCAGACGAAGATCCACCATCAACGATTGCCTGCTCGGACTCAGGAATCCCATCGGCACCCGTACTCTGTTCTTGCTCCACCTCTTCGCTGATTGCGGAGGCGGGGGTCGAGCCCTTTGCACCCACGATGTAGGCAGCCCCAAATCCTAACGCAATGGCAATCAAGGTCAAAATCACGTAGACAGGCCAATGGCGCTTAATATACGAAAACACGTTGACTCCTTAGAGCTCCGTCTACGAACGGCGGATAACCTCGGTCACGACCTCGGATACCGTGGCAATGTTCGTCGGGTTGACATTGTGGGGCAGGTCGTCCTCGGTACGAGCGCAAGCCAGACGCGTGCCGTCCACGCCGGCGATGGTGAGGGCTCGGCGGCTCGCCTCGAGCGCGGCATAGGCATCGGTCTTGGCATAGGGCATCTCGAGCGCGCCACAATCGACATGGAACGACTTGCACACCTTGCTGACCAGGTTCATGATGCGGCGATCGCCCTTGAGCAGCTGCTGTTCGCCCTCGACCGTCACCACCGAAAGCCTACCGGCGCCGACGGATTCAAGATTGATAAAGAATACGCCGCGGAGCTTATCGCGATGCGAAGCCAAGAAGGCCTTCATGCCGGCGCCATCACAATCCGAGGCGCCCGTTGCCACAAACCAGATATCGTGACCGAGCAGCTCATCATCGCCCATAGAGGCGACAGCCGAGAGCATATCTTCGGAAGAAGCGCCATCGGAAGACGTAGCGCCGCCCTTCCAGCCATCGTTATCGTCCTCGAAGTTATCCCACGAACCGATACCGCGACCGGACTTCTTGGCATCGTAATCGTCTTCGACGCCCAGCCAGTCACTCATGCTGTCCTGCTCGTTTTTCTTTTTACGGCCGAACAGACCACCCAGGCCGCGCTTACGAGACTTGGGTGCCGCCGGGGCGGGAGCCGAAATGGTCTCGATCGGCTGTGCGCCCGACGCAACGGGCATAGGAGGCGCAACGGGTGCCGATGTGGGTTCGGGGCCCTGGGCAGTAGCAAAGGGATCGTTGATCTGTGCGGAGGGGTCGGGAAGGTCGAACAGCGACGTGCGAGACGCAACGTTTGCCTGCTTCATAGACGGCAGCGACGGATCGGGGACCGAAGCCAGCGGAGACGAGGAAGGTGCAGGCGACGGTGCCGACGCCGGATCGGGAACATTCATCTGCGGGCGCGGCGATGCCTGGGAGGAAATCTGGGCCATAAGGGAATCGACCGTTTCGTCCTGGGTGGGAGCGACATTGGCAACCGTGGCACCGGAACCACTCGGGGTCGGCATGGTGAAAATCTGCGTGGAATAAGGCCTCGACTCATCCGTCTCGGGAGTCTCGGAAACCGCAGGCACTTCCTCCTGCTCGACCTCGGTCGAATCATCTTGCTCGGCTGCCGCGTATTGCTCTTCGTCAGAGTTGGCCTCGACGGGCTCGTCCTCGGCGGCATCTTGGATTTCGGCAGCATCAACAGGCTCGTCATCGTCTGCCACGTCGCCCTGCTCATCGGAAACAGGAAGGGGCTCGGCAATCGCGGTGCCCTGTTTTTCAAACGTTATCGTGGAATCGAACTGCGCGGCATCAAACGACATGGTGCTATCGACGTGCTGCTGAGCCTCGAAAGACGTCGTCGCTTCAACAACATCCGCGGACGCCGGTTGCTGGGACTCAAAGGACGTTGTAGCTTCGGCGGCTTCGACGGGCGCGGACTGCATAGCCTCGTTCTGCTCGAACTCTTGCGCCGCGAGCTCACGTGCCGCCTCGGCTGCCTGCTGCTGAGCGATAGCCTCCTGCTCGGCAGCCTCGCGTGCGGCAGCGCGCTTCTCCTCGAAATCGTCGACAAATTTCTTGCCCTTTGCAAACGCACCCTTAAAGAAGTTGGAAGCGCTGGCGCCAATCGACGAGAACGCGGATGCAATGTCGGCATGCGGCGTTGCCGCGGGAATCTCGGCCGAGAAATCAGTATCGCTCTCGTAAGACACGCGCCTCGGCTGTTCAACGTAATCGTCGTCAGACTCGTCCGCAACGTCTTGCGCCGGCGCGGCGGGAGCCAAAATGTCCAGTCCTGCCGCGGGATCGAACGCGGACACCGCCTCGGGATCGGCAACGGCAGCGGTAACCGCGGCAGACTCATCATCCGCAGCGACAACGGGCGCAGGCGCAGCCACGACGGGGGCAGGCTCGGGCTCAAACGTTGGCTCCTCGCCCTCCTCGTAATCGAGCGTGCAGGACTCGGGAAGCATTCCGAGCGCACGGATGGCATCCGAACCAAAGCGGATGTTGCCGGCGGCGTTGCGATAGAGCTTGGGCTCGGGCTCGGCAGACTCCTCCGCCGGCTCGGCAGCGGGAACCTCGTCATTGAACTCTTCGGCTTGGGCAGCCTGATTCTGATCCTCGGGCACGATAGCGCCGATCAGCGTCTCGTCGGCAGACGCACCCTCAAAGCCCTCGATTTGCTCGTCGAAAGCCTCACCCTGTTCGGGCTCGGTCTGAGCGTCGGGAGCAATCGGCTGACCGAATTCGTCCTCGGCGTAGGTAGGCTCTTCATACTCGATGGTGTTGCCGTAGTCGTTTTGCTGCTGGGCCGCGGCATATTCCGCCGCTGCGCGCGCCATTTCCTCGGCACGACGCTTCTGCTCCCCAAAATAGGTATCGAACGGAACATCGTCGGGAAACTCGTTTTCGCCCTGGAAGGGAGCAACGTTGTCCATAACGCCGAGCATAGCGGCGACAGAAGACTTGTTGCACACCGCGCCAGACGTATAGGGAAGAATGTGGCGGTTAGAGATGATGTTTACCGCGTTGGCGAGTGCAACGAGGGAAGCGAGGATCGCGACAATCCACAGCAGAACCTTGAGCGCGCCGGGGAGCGGCAGAATACGCAGGATGGCAACGGCAGCGGGGGCAACCGTGGCAACGGGCAACAGCTTGGCGATGAGCGCACGATACGAAGCATAAGGCTCGCGGGCGAGCAGCTCAGCACGGGGAGAGTCGTAGTGTGCGACAACGACCACCGGGCGGTTACGCGGGGACGCGAGCGGGCCCGAGGCCTTGTGGTAGGCGATGACATTTTGGCTCACGTCCGTCTTGCCCAGGCGCGAAACCACGGGGTGGCCCGTGCGCTCGAGCACGTAAAGAACGGCGCCGACAATGGCCAGCAAGGTGCCGACCAAGCCGATACCGCCGCCGATGCCCATCAGCAGGGCGCCGGCAAACGCAAGAATACCGGTAACGGCAAATGCCAACCTACTGGGCGCCGGGGCATTGAACTCCTGAACCTCGGGGTCAAAGCCGTGGTTGCGGAAGATCTGAGCGATATCTTCGGCAGCCAAGCGCTCTTCTTCGCTGCATGCCGGCGTAATGCCGGTGTTCTGCAGCAGGTGGTTAATATAGTTCTGGGTGTTCGCCATGTGCGCTCCACATCCATAATCCGACAAATAGGCCCAATGCATGCACATTAGAACCGTATATAGTCGAAAGTATACCCCGAGCGAGCGCAAACGACCGAATTCGGGCCATCTTAACGCCCCGAGCGGACAAGGATATAGCCTAATCTCCATATCGGACTAAAATCATGGCAGCAAACCACCTTCTCATGCGAGGACTCTATGACGGCAAGCGACACGACCGAGACAATTAAAAAGGGAAATTCGGAGCCCAGTTTCGATAAAACGGCTCAGCGCATCCTCAATCTTTTCTTTGTACTCAATAGCTCCCCCGAACCGCTGACGACCGAGCAGATCGTCTTGGATTCTGACCTGGGATATGGCTCGGGCAATATCGACTCGGATAAGCGCAAGTTTCGACGCGATCGTGACAAGCTGCTCGAACGCGGCATCTTAATCAAGGAGGTTCGCCCCGCCGGTGCGCAGGAGACCGAGGAAAGCTCGTGGACAATCGACCGCGAGCACACCTTTGCAGCAGGCGGCCTCATCACCGCAGACGACGCCGATATCCTGCTCAACGCCATCGACCAGACACTAGCGGCCGGCTCGTCCACTTTTGCCGCACCGCTTGCCGATATTCGCTCCAAGATTGCCTATCTCACCGGTAGGACGACGGTGGACGAAGCACCAATCCGCCGCTCTCCCACCGTCGATGCGGTATGGAGCGCCTTTGCCGAGCGATGCGCGCTGCGATTTTTATATCAGAACGGACGCGGCGAGCAGAAAGAACGTACCGTCTGCGTCTACGGCATGTTCGAACGCGAGGGCGTGGCGTACTTCTGCGGCCTCGACAATGTCACCGACGGCATCAGGACATTCCGCTGCGACCGTATCGTTCGCGCTTGGCGTCCTTCGAAGGCCTACGCCATCCCTGCGGACTTCAATCTCAACGACTATCTGTTCTTTGAATTCGATTTTGCCGACCGACCGCCCGTTGCAGCCACGTTCTCGTTCGCCCCTCAGACGCAGATCGATATGATCAACGGCCTCACGCGCGGGCGAGGTGAGCTCGCACACACCGATGCGGGATGGACCTGGACCGTTGACGTGCGTGACCTTGAAGCCGCCGCCTCATTTTGCATGGCCCACGCCGTGGACGGCATGAGGCCCGTGGCCCCCAAATCGCTCAAGCAGGCGTGGAACCGCCTCATTGAAAGGACGGTGCACGAGCATGCCCGTGCGTAAACTCACCAGCGAGCAGAGACTCTCGCGCGCCATCGACATCATGGAGGCCCTCTACGCCGCCGGCGAGAGCGGCATGACACGAGCCGAGATTTGCAGCCGCTTTGACATCACAGGGGTGTCGCTCGACGAGATTCTCGAGATCGTCTCGACGCTCGCGGACCGAGAATCGGGCGCGCGCATCATCTGCGAATGCCGCGGCGAGCGTGTGGTCCTCACCGGCGACGCCGGGCGTGTTCTACCGTTGCGCCTGAGTGCCGCCGAGGGCGCCGTGCTCAACCATGAACTTGAATCGTTGGGGATCGAGCCGCAGACGGCAGCTCGGATTCGACATGCCCTTCTGCCCGAAGAGCTCGGCTATAACCAGCGCGTCTTTGACACCGTCAACCACGGGTCGCACTGGCAGCAGCTGAGCTGCGCCATTCAGGACGGTGTTCGTTGCCGCATCTCGTATCGCTCGATGGACGATGCGCGGCCACGCGAGCGTCTGGTCGACCCCTTGCGCATTACGGCAAACGGCGACCAAACATACCTGATTGCCTGGGACATCGCGGTCGATGAGCAGCGCACCTATCGCATGGATAAAATCGAGGGACTCGCCTTGACGGAAGACTCCGTCGTGCCTCACACACCGGACGTCGCATCCCTCCACGATTCCCTTGCCCGGACGCAGCGCAGCGCAAAGCTCTTGATGCCATTCGATATGGCGGAGCATCTGGACTGGGCCGGCATCACCCTAATCGAGCGCGGCGGGGCAGACATGGCAACGGTAACCGTGCATTACGGCTCCGAGCGTTGGCTACTGAGCCAGGTAATCGCAGCGGGCGGAGCCATCCGCATCTTGGATGACCCCGCCCTGTCAAAGCGCCTGTGCGATATGGCAAAAACCCTCGTCTGTCCGCTTTAGCGCCGCCGCTCGTGGCGTGCGCGCCACAGTTGCAGATAGTGCCCGATCTGCGCCGATTCGATGCGCTGGTAGGAGCTCGTGGGCAGCGACGTTAAGAACTTCTTTCCGTAGCCCTTCGTCACCAGGCGCGGGTCGGCCAGAATCAGCACGCCGCAATCGGTCGACGAGCGGATAAGGCGGCCGGCCGCCTGCTTGACCTCGAGCACCGCCTCGGGCAGCGAATAGCGCGCCCAAGCGCGGTCTTCGCGCAGGTTGCGCTCGCACGAGAGCGGGTCCGTGGGACTCGAGAACGGCAGCTTGGGAATGATGACGCAGCGCAGCGTCTCGCCGCTGGCGTCGAACCCCTCCCAGAAGGCCTTAAGAGCAAAAAGCGACGAGGTCGGCTCGTTGATAAACCGGTCGCGCAGGCGACGAGGAGATGAGTTGCGCTGCTGGCAGTTGAGCTCCAGACCCGCACGGGCCATCTTGGGCTCAACGCGGGCGTACAGGTCTTCCATGTCGCGCCGATTGGTAAACAGTGTGAGCACCGATCCGCCCATGGCAAGATGGGCGTCGACCAGCACGCGCTCGAGCGCCGTAAGATAGCTCTCACGATCGCGCGGATCGGGGATATCGCCCGCAACGACTACAGCCATGTTCGAATCGAAGTCGTAGCTCGAGTCCAAGTGCAACGATGAGGATGTTGAAGCACCGATGCGATCGAGGCCGACTGCGTGGTTAAAGTGTTCAAAGCTTTTGGACACCGTCATGGTCGCCGAGGCAAAGATAGCCGTGTGAACCTCGGGCAGCCACTCGGTTGCCAAGGCCTCGCCAATGTCGATGCGCTCTGCGGTCATTGACTCTCCGCCGGCACGCAACCTGCGATTGACCTGCAGTGAATACACGTAGTGTTCATCGGTGCCATCAATGATGAGTTTGAGGTTCTCAGCCAGCTCGTGCAGGCGGCGCGAGATATCACCCAGGTCGACAACAACCTCGGGCTTGTCGGCGGCGACGGCTTGCACCAGCGCGTCGACGCTCTTGTCAGCTTGTTCCAATGCGTCGATGGCAGTGTAGGCCGACTGTAAGAAATCATGCCAGTCGTCAGATTCGCGCAGCTCGGGGCCAATCCATAGATTGGCATTGTCATAACCCCCACGGGCACGGCGGCCGAGCTCGCGAACGCCATCGAACACGTCGGCGATTGCCATGCTCGCGCGCGCAACCGTCGACGTCGCCTTGGCAGTAAGGCCCAAATAGAGCGTAGAGCCCTCGGAGGTTGCCAAATCACGGGAGACCTGGCTTAGCGCGCCGGTGGTCGAGCCGCCCAGACGCTCAAACAGAACGCGTGATTCGTCCGCCGACACCACGCGCGCCCACTGACGGCGCGCCTCGCGCTCGATGGAATGGGCCTCGTCGATTACCCAATGACGAATCGGAGGTAAAATCCTGCCCTCGGCCGCAACATTGCGGAACAGCAGTGAATGGTTGGTGACCACCACGTCGGCATGCGCCGCACGACGGCGAGCGCCGTGGACCAAACATTTATCAGGGAAAAACGGGCAGAGGCGACGAGCACACTCGCGCGAGGCCGTCGTAAAGTCGGGGCGGTTGACACTGCGCCACCGAATGCCGAGCGAGTCGAGGTCGCCATCGGCTGATTGGCAGACGTACGCCATAATGACCGCGACCGCCGTGAGCGTGTCCGCCGGATCGCGCTTGGTGGTAATCTCGACCTGGCCGCGGCTCATGCGCTCAAGCTTGCGCAGGCACGGATAGTGGTCATAGCCCTTGAGAGCGCAAAATGACAGACCACCGTCCAGTTGCTCGGCAAGTTTTGGCAGCTCATGGTACATGAGCTGGTCGGCAAGATTGTTCGATTTGGTCGCAATACCAACCGTGATGTTGTTACGGCGTGCTGCCTCGGCAAAAGGCACCAGATAGGCCATCGATTTGCCGACGCCCGTGCCCGCCTCAATTACACGATGAGTGCCCGTGACCAGCGCATCGCGGACCTCGAGCGCCATCGCGATCTGCTCATCACGCGGCTCGTAGGTGGGATACATGCGATTGACCAGGCCACCTGGCGCATAGTCTGCCTCAATCTCCTCACGACTCGGCATCTTGAGTACCGGCAGTTCGTCGGCGTCCACCCGATCGTCGGCGCGATCGGCCTTGAGAACGTCAGCACGAGCGGCGCTGAGAGAGAAGATAGAACCAGGGTTCTGCCCCGCCAAGAATGAGAAGATTGGACGATAGGACCAAGGCACGTCCGGATGCATGTCGGCTAGGCGCGCCATGAGGCCCTGGGGCAAGTCGGTGAGTGCCACGAGCAACACGCGCCATACGCCACACAGGGCGTCGACGTCGGCATTGGCACGGTGTGATACCGAGTCACAGCCAAACAGATCGGCCATAAAAGACAGCTTGTGCGAGGCCAGGCGCGGAAGCGCGATGCGCGACAGCGCCAGCGAATCGATCCAAATATCGCTCACGTTGACGCCGCCTTTGACCGACTCGATAAACGAGCGGTCGAACGTGGCGTTATGTGCGATTACCGGGCAACCACCGACAAAATCGGCGAGAGCGGCGACGGCCTCAACGGCCGACGGGGCATCTGCCACATCGGCATTTGTAATGCTCGTGAGCTCGGTAATCTCGGCGGGAATCAGCTGCTTGGGATGCACGAAGGTATCGAAGCGGTCGACGATCTCGCGGCCCGAAAGACGGGCCGCCGAGATCTCGATCAGCTCGTTGTCCTGCACCGAAAGACCTGTGGTCTCGGTATCGAGGACGATCACATCTTCCTCGATAAGGCCGAAGGACTGCGTTTTGGCGCGTTCGGCAAGCGTGGCATAGGAGTCGATGACAAACTGCGGCGTTCCTGACGAAACCGCGTCCTCGATTAGCATGCAATGCCCGCTCGACGAAGGCCCATACGGATCAGGCTGTCACAGACCTGCGGGAACGTCATGTCGTCGGTGTGGCGGATCTCATCCGGATACAGCGACGTATCGGTCATGCCGGGAATGGTATTGGTCTCGAGGATAACGGGGCCGTCCTCGCTCACGATAAAATCGCTGCGCGAGATGCCCAGGCAACCGAGCGCCTTGTGAGCGGCACAGGCAAGCTCCTGGGCACGAGCGTAGTTCTCGGGTGAAATCTGCGCCGGAATGCGATGGATGTCCGTAGGGTCGACATATTTCACGTCCAGATCGTAGAACTCGCAGTCCTCGGGCTTACGAATCTCGACAATCGGCAGGGCGCGCACGTCATCTTCACCGTATACACCGACGGTGATCTCGGTACCCTCGATGCACTTCTCGACCAGCACTTTGTCGCCGTACTCAAACGCCTTGGCGATTGCCGCGGGCAGCTCGGAGGGCTCATGGACCAGGGAAATGCCATAGCTGGAACCGTTGACGGCCGGCTTCACAAAGCAGCGCTCGCCACAAACCTCGACGATATGATCGATATCGACTTCATCGCCCACCTCGAGCGCAAGGCCGGGGGCAACAGGAACGCCCGCCTTGGCGTACAGGAGCTTAGAGACCTCCTTGTCGGCACCGCAGGCGCTGGCAAGCACACCCGAGGCCGTGTAGGGGATACCCAGGGTCTCCATGGCGCCCTGCATGGCGCCATCCTCGCCGCCGGCACCGTGCATGGCGATAAACGCCACGTCAAAGCCGCCGGTCGCCATGGTTACCATAAAATCATCGGTAGCCGTGTCGAGCAGCTCAACCGAAGTGTAGCCGGCCTCCTTCAAGGCAACCACGACGTTCTTTCCCGAATTGAGCGAGATCTCGCGCTCAGCGGAATGACCGCCCGCCAAGACCGCTACGTGCATGTTCTCTAGGCTTTTACCCGGCATGGGCAGACTCCTCCTCTATAATTTCTGCAGCTGATACCATATTGTAGCGATACCCTCTACGTTTCCCCAAAATCGAAAGGCTTCCATGAATCCCAGGACTAAATCTCAGGACATTCGCGACTTGAGCCAAAACGATATTCGCGACCTTGTGGCCGAACTTGGCCAGCCCACCTTCCGCGCGAAGCAGCTCATCGAATGGGTCTTCGAGAAGAACGTTTGTTCGTTTGACGATATGACCAACCTTCCCAAGGCTTTCCGCGAGCAGCTTAAAGAGGCTTTTACCTTTGACACGCCGACTGAACTAACCAAGCAGGTTTCCAAAGATGGCTCTCGCAAGTATCTGCTCGAGTACCACGACGGCGTTTCCGTCGAGACTGTCGGTATGCCCCGTCGTAACAAGCTTTCCGTCTGCGTTTCCACCCAGGCTGGCTGTGGCATGGGCTGCGCCTTTTGCGCTACCGGTCTCAACGGCCTCAAGCGCTCTCTGACCGCTCAAGAGATCGTCGACCAGGTACTTCATGTATCCAACGACTTTGGCGAGCGTGCCACGAGCGTCGTCTTCATGGGCCAGGGCGAGCCGTTTGCCAACTACGACGAGGTTCTCAAGGCGCTGCGAATCCTCAACGACCCCGATGGCATCGGTATCGGCGCTCGTCACCTCACCGTCTCTACCAGCGGCGTTATTCCCGGTATTCGCAAATTTGCCGATATCCCCGAGCAGTTCACGCTTGCCGTTTCCCTGCATTCCGCCATCCAGTCGACGCGCAACAAGCTCATGCCCGGTGTTAAGAAGTACACACTGCTTCGCCTTCACGAGGCGCTTCAGCTCTACACCGAGAAGACTGGCCGCCGCCCGACCTATGAGTATGCCATGATCGAAGGCGTCAACGATACGAATCCCGAGATGCAGGCGCTCTGCGACTTCTGCGAGGGAACGCTGTGCCACGTTAACCTTATTCAGCTTAACGACATTGAGGGTAGCCCGCTCAAGCCGTCGCCGATTCATAAGGTTGAGGATCTTCAGCGTCGTCTTGAGTCCCGTGGCATCGAGACCACGATTCGTAACTCCCGTGGTAACGATATTGACGCCGCCTGCGGACAGCTGAAGCAGCGCTTCAAAGTTCAGAAGAACGCATAGGGGAGTCGCACCCCAAAACGTTTCATGTGAAACATTGAACGGCCACGGTTGCAGGATATGCAACCGTGGCCGTTTCATTTATTGAGCTTAATTTTGAATCAGCTGCTACCTGTCCCATTTTTTACGGTCAAAATAAGGGCTCCTTGCCTCGTGAATTAGACAAGGACCCCTCATAATATGCTAAGTAATTGTTAGGTACCTAATAACCTACATTTTCCCATTGGTTGCTAACCCAACCCTGATTAATCTTGGGATTCTTCGTTACCTGAGCGGTGCGCATGGCAACATCTTCTGTCATAACATCCATTTTCTTCTTGGATGTATCGACAATATCTTGCGCACTACGAAGCAAACGACCTCGAAGTTCATCGTCTGTCGCGATCTTATAGCCAGCAAAGGCACCAGCAGCGACAGTCGTCGCCAATGCAATCACAGTAAAAATCCTATTCCTCATCTTGGCCTCCTTGATCAAACTGAATCATTTCGCCAAGAATACGAGAGAGCTCTTCCTCGTCTTTAAACTCAATCTCAATCTTATTCTTTCCACGCGAGCTCTTCACACGCACGTTGGTATTAAAAACCTGACGAAGCACGCGGGCAGCCTTTTTAAAAGACTGAGGCGTTGCAGGCCTCGGAGTCTTATGTGTCTCTCCGGCAGAAAACAACGGAGCAAGATTTTCTGTCGCTCTTACGGAAAGGCCCTCTGCAACAACCTTCTCAGCAAGTCGAATTCGAGCATCCTCATAGGGAACTGCAAGAATCGCACGTGCATGACCAGCAGTAAGTTTGCCCTCAAAAATCATCTGCTGAACAACTTCGGGAAGATCAAGAAGGCGCAGCGAGTTTGTAATTGCAGAGCGCGACTTGCTTACAGCCTTCGACAATGCTTCCTGGGTCATACCGCTGGCATCGATAAGCTGGCGGTAGCCCTTAGCCTCTTCGACAGGATTTAGATCAGAACGCTGAAGGTTTTCGATAAGAGCAAGAGCTAGCATCTCTTCATCATTAACATCCTTAATGATGACTGGCAGTTCCTCAAGACCAGCAAGTTTTGACGCCTGGTAACGACGTTCACCAGCGATGATCTCATAGCCGTTTCCATGCTTGCGAACCAAAAGCGGCTGCAAAACGCCATGTTCTTGAATTGACTCGCTCAACTCGCGAAGTTCAGTTTCGTTAAAGTGAATTCGGGGCTGATTTGGGTTGGGAACGATATCCTCAATAGGTAATTTTGTTTCAGACGCAGCATTCGAAGCCGATGCAGCCGAACCACCAGTCTCATACTCGGCCTCTGAGACCAAAGCATTGAGTCCACGTCCTAATCCGCCACGTTTCTTTACACTAGGCACGCTTGATCACCTCTTTTGCAAGGTTCATATACGCTTTTGCACCCTTATTTTGAGGTGCATAGGTAATTACCGGTTCTCCAAAAGACGGAGCTTCGGAGATTTTAACCGTACGGGGGATCAGTGTCTTAAACGCCTTATCACCAAAGTACGATTGAACCTCCTCAACAACCTGATTCGATAGAGAAGTACGCGAGTCATACATGGTCATAAGCACACCATAGGTGTCTAAGCCCTTGTTCAGACGTGATTTGACCATCTTCATTGACTCAAGCAGCTTCGTAACGCCTTCAAGTGCATAATACTCGCATTGGATCGGAATCAAAACGCTGTCTGCTGCGGTCAAGGCGTTGATAGTAAGCAGGCCGAGCGAAGGGGGACAGTCAATGAAAATAAAATCGAACTCGTCCTGAATCGGCTCAAGCAAATCTTTGAGACGGGTTTCACGAGCAATTGCGCTTACGAGTTCAATTTCTGCGCCTGCAAGCTGAATTGTAGCCGGAATTACGAATACCTTTTTGCAATTTGTATCAAGAACAAGCGATTCTGCCGGCACATCATTCAACAATGCATCATAGATGCAGTGATCAAGGTCTTCTTTTTCAATTCCAAATCCGCTAGTGCTGTTTCCTTGCGGATCAAAATCGACAATCAGCGTCTTACGACCCTGCTCACCCAGTGCTGCTGCAAGGTTTACAGCCGTCGTTGACTTACCGACGCCGCCTTTTTGATTGATGATTGCAATAATACGCGTGTCTTTTGCACTCTTAGAACGCTTAACGTCGCGAAATCCCACGGTCCCTCCTGGTGTGTATTAAAGCTGTCAAACGGAGGATGTTTCACGTGAAACATTCCGATTCGATATCAACCGCCATGTTTCACGTGAAACACCGCAAGTTGTTAGTATCCATTATGTTTCACGTGAAACATCTAGGCAAGCGGATTCTTCTTTGCGATGCCATTTGCACGAGGCAATGAGACGGATGCTGGATGACTCTTCTTAAGAACAATGAACTCCCTGTGGCCCAGGCCCTCAGGCAAATCGATAGCGTCATTCAGAAGCAAAGTGAAGCCGCAAATCTTTGCAGCTGACATGCCAGAAGCAAGCTCCTCATCCGAAGGATTGCCCTTGGTGATAACAAATAGCCCTCCATCCTTGAGGTACGGAGCCGCATACTCAACAAGAATCGGTAGAGGGGCCAGTGCACGGGCGGTTACAACAGAGAACTGCTTCTTATGGCTTCGAGCATATTCTTCAAGACGATCATGAACCGCATGAGCATGTTTCAATCCAAGAGCATGGACAAAGGAATTAACAGCATCAACCTTCTTGCCAACAGAGTCAATATAAGTAGCTTTACGATGCGTGGTTATGGTTAATGGAATACCAGGGAAGCCCGCACCTGTTCCCATATCGAGCAAAGCTCCCTCAGGAGCCTTATTGATATAGGGGAGCAAAACAAGTGAGTCGATGATATGAAGTACTACAGCATCTTCTACGTTAAGAATACGGGTGAGATTGGTTGTCTTATTTGTTTCCAGAACCAAATCCAAATGCTGAATACATTTCCTTAGCTCAGCATCATTTACGCTCAAGGAATATTCTTTGCAATAGTAAGTTAGACGGCTCAGCATCTCTTCAGCCTGCTGATCAGTAAGTACAAACAACAGAAGCACCTTTCTGACAAAAATCAGTGTATCGAGAACTTTTGACAAAAAAAGGGGACGTGGAAACCACGTCCCCTTAGCATAAGCTCGAGTAGATTATCGAGCAACAATTACCACATGGCGATCAGGGTCAGAGCCCTCGGAGTGAGTATCGACTGCATCATTACCACGAAGCGCAATATGAACCAGTCGACGCTCATAGGCATTCATAGGCGGAAGCGACACACTCTTATGAGTACGGATAGCGCGCTCGGCAGCAGACTGAGCCATGGAAGCAACCTTGTCCTGACGGCGACTCTTGTATCCCTCTACGTCCACTACAACCGGATACCTAAAGCCAAGTTTGCGGCTCACCAGCAAAGAGAACATAACCTGAAGGGCATCAAGGGTGCGACCATGACGGCCAATGAGAACAGCAAGGTCGGGAGCCGTTACATCCAAAATCAGCTCACCCTCGTCGCCCTCATACTCATCGATAGGAGAGTTGGCGGCATCGAAGTGCGAAAGGATGGAACGCAGGATGGAAATCGCAACATCGGCAATGGTGTCGAGCTCCTCATCGGTCAGCTCTTCACCAGCCTTGTAGCGCTGTGCAATCTCGGGATAATCGCCCGCGACCTGCGGGGCAACCTCCTCAAGCATATCCTCGATGATCTCTTCAGACATAACGTACTCCAAAAGTTAGGTACCTAAATAAGATTGATATCCCGTTACTTCTTCTTGTGCGGGCGCGGCTTCTTCTCTCGACGAATGACCTCAACCTGCAGCGGAGCGTTCTTAAGACGCTCCTCCTCATCGGCCTTCGCCTTGTCGATGACCTTCTGCGTCACAAAAATCTGCTGGATAACCTGCCAAGCAGACGAGACGTCGTAGTACAGCAGAACACCAACGGGAAGGCTCCAGCCCATCCAAAGCATCATGACCGTCATGACAACGGCCATCATACGCATGCTCTGAGCCTGCTGGCCGGTCTGGTTGCGCGACATATAGAGCTGCGGAATCAGGGTCAGGACGGCGAACAGGATCAGGCAAACCAGCGCAGGCAGTGCAACCATAAAGCCATCGGCAAAGGAAGCGCTCGGCGTGGTGGTCAGGTCGGGCAGGATGTTGAAGAACGAGAACGTGCCGTCGTTAAAGTACTGCGGCAGGTTGCGCAGCAATGTAAACAGGGCGAACAGGATAGGCATCTGAATCAGCAGCGGCAGACAGCCAGCCATGGGGTTGAACTTGTTCTCGCTGTAGAACTTCTGCATCTCCTCGGCCTGACGCTGGGGATCGTCGGCATAGCGCTCCTGGATCTCGAGCATCTTGGGCTGCAGCACCTGCATGCGAGCCGTCGACTTGGTCGACTTGAGCATGAGCGGCGTCAGCAGCAGACGGATGATGACCACCAGGATGATGATGGACAGGCCCCAGTCGACCGCAAAGGTCTGGATGAGCTTGAGCAGCTCGAAAAGGATGTTAACGATCCAATCCCACATGTAAGTTTTCCTCCGATAGCGAGTGCCCGCTAGGGCACAGGGTCATAACCGCCGACGTGCAGGGGATTGCAGCGAGCGATGCGCCTCACGGCAAGCCAGCAGCCTCTCAAAACACCGTGCTTCTCAATCGCCTGGATGGCGTATTGCGAGCACGTTGGGTAATAAATGCAGGCGTCAGGCAATAAGGGCGAAATAACCTGTTGATATATGCGAATAGGAGCGATGGCAACACGTCGCAAAACGTGATTGCTCATCGCTCCTCCCCGGCAACGCCGGCGCGCTTCATAAGCGAACGCAACGCCTTGTCCATCTCCTGCGGCGAGGAAACCCTCGTCTTGGGAGTTGCAAACAAGATGATGTCATAACCCGCAACGGGAAATCCACAGCTGCGGGCGGCCTCGCGCATCACACGCTTAGAACGGTTGCGCACGACAGCACAACCGAGCCGTTTAGCACCAACGAAGGCGACCCTTCCGGAGTCGCCTTCGCCAACCGATTCACATATGGTCATTCGAATCAGAGGGTGATTGAAACGACGCCCCTGACTGAACACATGCTCGAAATCTTGCCGAGACTTAATAGTCTTCATGCGAGATGTGTGTATCGCTGCTAGACAGTGAGACGCTTGCGGCCCTTGGCGCGACGACGGGCGAGCACGGCACGACCACCCTTAGTGGCCATACGGGCACGGAAGCCATGGGTCTTGGCACGCTTACGCTTATTAGGCTGATACGTACGCTTCATCTTAAGTTCCTCCTGCTGCATTTCGAGTGTCCGCGGGGACGCGGACGCAGATATAGACACGTGAGCTTGAAGATTGTAGGGAAATCAATGTTCAAATGTCAAGAAATCAAAGGTAAAAGGTTGCGCAGTTCACACGGTTCCCCCATAAGCCAAGCTCGATTTAGCGGTGCATGGCAACTTTTCACGATATTTCATCGAGTTTTCAACAGGTCATGTTGGCAATGTTGAGAACTTTTCGTCCGTTTTCCAAAGTTTTCAACAGGTTTTGAAAGTTTGTCGAAAGATGAGAAACATTGCACGGTGAGCTACTATTTGTTCGAAACCTTTTGGAAGATTGCGAGCGGCATGTCTGACGACTTTTACACCATGGTCGATTCCGGAGACCCGGCACCCGACAACGAGCACATCACCGGCGTGCGCGAAGAGCGTGACGAAGGTGAACAGACGACAACGCAGGCGCCAAAAGCCATGTACGCCGCGCGCATCGCCGTCTATGACGACATGCTGTCGACACCGCGTGTGATCGTCATTGATCCGCAAGATGTCCGCACGTATTTGGAAGAGACGACCAACACCGTCTACCAGTGCATGAAAGAACAAGGTGGCCATATCTCGCTCATGGTCATCCGCGAGATTGTCGAAAACTTTATCCACGCACACTTTGCAGAGCCCATCATCTCGATTCTGGACGGCGGAGACACCATCCGCTTTGCTGACCAAGGACCCGGCATCGACGACAAGGAACGCGCTTTCGACTTTGGCGTTACCAGCGCAAACAGCAAGATGAAGCGCTATATCCGTGGAACCGGAGCAGGGTTTCCCATGGTGCAGGAGTATTTGGAAAACGCCGGCGGTGCCGTATCCATCGAGGACAACATGGGCAACGGCACCGTGGTTACGGTAAGCCTGAACCCTAAACGCGTGCAGGAAATCGAGCGTGCCGGCGGACGCGGTGCTGCCGTGCGGCCCGAGACGGAGCAGCCCACATATTCCCTGCCGGGAGCTTTTGCGCAGCAGCCCATGGCAACGCAGCAGATGCAGCCCCCCGTGGGGCAGATGCAGCAGCCCGGAATGCTTCCCACACAAGAGCCCCAGGCGGCATCTATGTCGATGACGCCAAACATGCCAGAGGCCATGCCGCTGGCAGATCAGGATGCAGCAGCAATGCAGCAGGCGACGGGGGCACCGGGTGGCCAGCAAATGGGCTATCAGCCGTACCAACGGGGATATCCATATCAGCAGATGCCGCCACTGGGGTATGGCCAGCAGTTCCCGCAGCAGTACCAGCAGGGATATCAGCAGCCGTACCAGCAGATGCCGCAGCAGCAGTACAACCCCTGGGCCCAACAGATGCCTCTGCAGCCTTACCAACAGTGGCCTCAAAGTTTTCAACAGCAAATGCCGCCGATGCAGAGTTCTCAACAACCAGCAGCTCAAATGATGTATCCTAATGCAGCAAATCAGTATGCGCAGCCACAACCGGACGTGTTCGTAAGCGATCGCGGCAACGCCGCGCTGGGCTATCTGGCGCAAAATCAAGCGTGCGGTGCAACCGATCTGGCGAGGGCGTTTGGAAACTCGGCCCCCACTTGGTCACGCACGCTCAATGACTTGGCGCAGGCCGGCTTGGTCATCAAGCATGGCCAGAAATACCATCTGACCGAACTCGGCGCCGCTCGCGTGCGAG
>DBEXMY010000242.1:0-3375 GCA_048168905.1 Collinsella sp.
GGCATAGACCTTCTGGTCATGCCTTGCCTTTTGAATGACAAATTGTCGCCCTGGGCGGCGCGCAGCGTCAACTGGTTACGCGGGTTGGCAAACCCGCGTAACCACCTAGGTCGCGCCCTTGAAGTTGAACGTCAGATTGTCCAAATGCGGCCCGCGCAGCGTCGAGCCGTTACGCGGTTCGTAGAACCGCGTAACTAGTTAGTACATCTTTGCGCCGGCGGGGATGGAGGCGTCGAGCTGGATCAGGTTGAGGCGCTCCTCGCCCTCCTCCTCGTGGACAGCGCTGATCAGCATGCCGCAGCTGGGAATACCCATCATCTTGCGCGGAGGCAGGTTGGTGATGGCGAGCAAGGTCTTGCCAACCAGGTCCTCGGGCTCGTAATAAGCGTGAATACCGGAGAGGATGGTGCGGTCGGTGCCGGTGCCGTCGTCGAGCGTAAAGTTCAGCAGCTTCTTGGACTTCTTGACGGCCTCGCATGCCTTGACCTTCACAGCGCGGAAGTCGCTCTTGGAGAAGGTATCAAAGTCGACGAACTCCTCAAACAGCGGCTCAACGGCGATCTTGGAGTAATCGAGCGTGGGCTTAAGCGACTTAACGAACGGGCTCGCGGCGTTGCCGGCCTCGGCAGCCTTGGCGGCAGTGGCACCGGACTGGAAACCCTTCTCGGGCTTCATGTGCGGGAACAGCAGCACGTCGCGGATAGAAGCCTGGTTGGTGAGCAGCATGACCACGCGGTCGATACCAATGCCAATGCCACCCGCGGGAGGCATACCGTACTCGAGTGCGCGCACGTAGTCCTCGTCGTACTCCATGGCCTCGTCGTCACCGCCGGCCTTCTCGGCCATCTGGGCGGCAAAGCGCTCGGCCTGGTCGACCGGGTCGTTGAGCTCGGAGAACGCGTTGGCGTACTCGTGACCGGCAATAACCAGCTCAAAGCGGTGCGTCAGGCGCGGGTCGTCCTCAAAACGCTTGGCAAGCGGGCTGACCTCGATGGGGTAATCGCACACGAACGTCGGGTTGACGATGGTGTCCTCGCCCAGCTCATCGTAAATCTCGGCGATGATCTTGCCAGCAGTCCACTCGGGCTTGATCTCCAGGCCCTTCTCGCGCGCGGCGGCAGCAAGCTCCTCGACCGGCGTGTCGATGGTGACCTGCTTGCCGAGCACGTCGGAGACGATGTCGGTCATGGGACGGCTGGCCCACTCACCAGAAAGGTCGATGGTCTGGCCCTGGTACTCGATGACCTCGGGGTTGCCGATGGCCTTGTTGGCAGCCTTGATGACACCTTGGGCGAGTGCCTTCATGCCCTCGAGGTCGGAGAAGGCACGGTAGGCCTCCATCGTGGTGAACTCGGGGTTGTGGGTAAGATCCATGCCCTCGTTACGGAAGATGCGGCCGATCTCGAACACGCGCTCAAAACCACCGACGATGCAGCGCTTGAGGTGCAGCTCGGTGGCAATACGCAGGTAGCACTCCTGATCGAGCGCGTTGAAGTGGGTAATGAACGGCTTGGCCGTGGCACCGCCTTGGATGGTCTGCAGGATGGGGGTCTCGACCTCCATGTAGCCGTCGGACTCCATAAAGCGACGGAAGGTGGAGAGAATCTGCGAACGCTTACGGAAGGTCTCGCGAACGTCGTCGTTGGCGATCAGGTCGACATAGCGCTGGCGATAGCGGGTCTCCTTGTCGGAAAGACCGTGGAACTTCTCGGGCAGCGGACGAACGGCCTTGGCAAGCAGGGTCGCGCTCTTAGGGGCAACGGAAAGCTGGCCGCGCTGGGTGCGCACAACCACGCCGGTCACGCCCAGGATGTCGCCCAAGTCGAGGGCCTTGAGCGTATTCCAGGCAGCCTCTTTCATGTCGTTGATGCGGCAGAACAGTTGAATCTCGGCAGTCACATCGCGCACGACGATGAACATGATCTTGCCCTGACCGCGCTTGGCGACCACACGGCCGGCGATCTTCACGACGTCCTCGGTGTCCTCACCATCGGCAAGATCGGCGTACTTAGTCTCGATATCGGCGACGTAGTCCTCAAGCTCAGAGTGCTCGGGATAGGGGTTCTGGCCTGCCTCGAACAGGGCGGCGCGCTTGGCCAGGCGGGTGGCGCGCTCGTCGTTGAGCGTCGATGCCTGATCTGCGGCGTTCTGGTTCTCTGCCATAAGTTAGCTCCTCAAACTAAAACGCTCCCCAGGATTCGGTCCCAGGGAGCGAAAACATACCTTTACGCGGGACCGTGGTCTAGCGTGCGATCTTGGCGATGGTGTAGACGCGAGTCTTGCCGGAAGGCGTAACGACCTCGACGGAGTCGCCCTCGCCGTGACCGATGATGGCGTGACCGACCGGAGACTCGTTGGAAATCTTGTGCTCGAGCGAGTTGGTCTCGGTGGTACCGACGAGCGTGACTTCCATGACCTCGCCGTTGGGATCAATCAGCGAAACGGTGGAACCGATGGAGACGGTCAGATCGCCCGTGGTGGCAGCAACCTGAGCGTTGGCAAGAATGGCCTGGATCTCGGCGATACGAGCAGCATTCTGGGCCTGCTTGTCCTTGGCGGCATCGTACTCGGAGTTCTCCGAAAGGTCGCCGAACGCGCGGGCTTCCTTGATGTCCTCGACGATCTCCTTGGCGTAATCGCCCTCACGCCAGGCGAGCTCCTCGACGAGCTTCTGGCGGCCCTCAGCGGTCAGTACGATCTGGCTTGCGTCCATACGGATATCTCCCCAACTCTGATCAAACAATCAACTGTCAACAAAACGAAAAAGACCGGCTAGCCTGCGGGCAAGCCGGTCAGGTGCTCACCCCAAAGGGATGGGACTACTCTGCGTCCGCGTCGCTGTCCTCTGCCTGCTTCTTCTTGGCAGCAGCGAGCTTGGCCTCGAGCTCAGCGATCTCCTTGTCCTCCTCGGACTGCTCGACCACGACCTCCTCGGCCTGCTTGGTCTCGGCCTTATCATCGCCCTCCATACCCTCGCGGATATTCTTGACGGTAGAGCCGAGGGACTTGCCGAGCTTCGGCAGGTTCTTGGGCCCGAAGATAATCAGGACAACGACGAGAATAATGATGAGCTCAGGAGCCCTCAGTCCAAACATGTAGACCTCCACAATACAGCGAGACAAGCTCGAATGAGTATACCGCGGGTATCGCGGTATCACAAAACTAGCTAAAAAAAGGGACCGCAAGAAGCGGTCCCTCCTCATGCTCTGGTCGGGTTGACTGGATTTGAACCAGCGACCCCTGCGTCCCGAACGCAGTGCTCTACCAAACTGAGCCACAACCCGTTAGCTCGACTATAGTAACAAAGATTTTCGCCGCGTGCTAGAGAAATTTTTATTTCTTTGGCGCGTCGATTTGAACCGTGTTGGGAATAAA
>DBEXMY010000243.1:0-3620 GCA_048168905.1 Collinsella sp.
GGTGGCGTCCTTGGCCGCTAGACGATGGGGACAGCGGGAAAGAGTATAGCAGACTTTTTTAGCCGTTCACATATCGTTGGCAAACTGAAAAACCACCACATAGGAGCTGGCTCTCTATCCCGATCATCAAACATCTCAACCTGTAACATCTGGGCTGATAAATCGGCTCTATGTGTTACAGATCGAGACAAAAGGCAGGCGTCGGGACGAACATCTCATTCTGTAACAGTAAGACGACTTTTAACGGTCTAGATGTTACAGATCGAGACAAACCGCTGGGACGGGTCAAAACCACCACAAAGGTGCCTGTCCCCTTTGTGGTGGTTGGGGCGTTAGGGGAGGAGCTTCATGGCGGCGTCGTGGGCGGCGCGCTCGCAGGTGTCGTCGAGGGGCTTGAGCGGCAGCAGGGCTGTGGCCTGCGCATCGCCGCGCCGCTCGAGGGTGTGCGCGATCAGCCAGTCAGCGAGTTCGGGGTTCTTGGGCAGCGCCGGGCCATGCAGGTACGTGCCGATGACACCCTTGTAGATGATGCCCTCAAAGCCATCGTCGCCGTTGTTGCCGGTGCCCGCGACGACGGACGTTCCGAGCGGCGTTGCCTCCGCGTCGAGCAGGGTGCGACCCCCATGGTTCTCGAATCCCACAAAGGGCTCAGGTGCCAGATCGGTTTTGACGGCTACGTTGCCGATCAGGCGATCGGAGCCACGTACGGTTTCGGCGGCAATGACGCCCAGGCCCTCAATGCGATCGTCGCCCATGTAGTACGAACGGCCGAGCAGCTGATAGCTGCCACAGATGGCAAGCAGTGTGCCGCCGTCCTCAACATAGGCCGCGACCTTGTCTTTTTGGGCGAGCAGCTCGTGTGCCACGGCTAGCTGGTCGCGGTCGGAGCCGCCACCCATCATGACGATATCGGCATCGGTGAGATCGAGTGACTCGCCCATACGGACCTCGTCCACGCGCACGGGAATGCCACGCCAGGCGCAGCGGCGCTCGAGGGCGATGACGTTGCCGCCGTCGCCGTAGAGGTTAAGGGCATCGGGATACAGGTAGACGATGCGCAGCGGGCGCGAAAGCTCGACTGGCGCGATGCTGACAGGAAGAGCGCTGCCGTCGGCACGGGCTACGGCGCGCCCGGCAACAGCGTCGGCGGTGGCGCCTTTCAGCCCGTCGAGCTCCTTGACCAGCGGCGGGAAGGCCGTGTAGTTGGCGACGGCGTAGAAGGTGTCATCGGCGGCCTCGTCTGCCACGGCGCCAATTGCCTGCGCGACGTCCGAGATAATCGCGGCATCGATGCCGGCGTACTTGAGGCGCACCTGCATGTCGTGCGCGCGCGTGCCTCCGGCAAAGGCGACAAGACCCGGCGTGTCGGCGATGCGCTCAAAGTCGACGTCGTAGATCCACGATACATCGTGGCCGTCGGCATCGTTATCGTTGAGGAAGAAAGCGCAGAGTCTGCCGCCTGCCGTCTTGATGGACTGGATTTGTCGATCGAAGCCTACGGGATTCTTAGCCAGGTTGGCCTCGACGGTGCGGCCGGCGATATCCCAGCGGCCCATGCGTCCGCCGGCGGGGACGTAGGCATCGAGCGTGGGCTGCAGGTGCGCCGTATCCACGCCTAACTCATGTGCGGCAAAGAATGCAGCGGCAACGTTGTAGACCATGTACAGGCCGTTGTAACGCGTGACGATGTGTGCGGCTGGCGCGCTGGAATCAGATCCAAACACCAGGTCAAAACCATAGCCGTCGCAGCCGAGCTCCACGCCCGTCACGCGACGGACAAGCGCAGGGCGGGCCCAGCCGCACGAGGGGCAATGGTAGGTGCCGAGCTGGCCGTATTGCACGTAGTCATACTCCAGCGGCGCGTTGCACTGTGAGCAAAAACGTGAGTCGCTAATACGGTCGGACTCGGTGTTGGTGGCGCCGTCGATGCCAAAGGCAATACTCGCGTTGGGAACGCGTGCGGCGATCGCGGCACACAGCGGGTCGTCTGCGTTGTAGATGAGCGTCGTTGCCGGCGAAAGTTCCAACGCGTGGGCGATGACCTCTTGGGTGTGATCGATCTCGCCGTAGCGGTCCAGCTGGTCGCGGAACAGGTTGAGCAGCACGAAGTACGTCGGCTTGAGCTTGGGCAGAACGCGTACGGTGTAAAGCTCATCGCATTCAAAAACGCCCACGCGCTTGCCGCCGCCGACTCGCTTGAGGCCGCTGCGCGCCTCGAGCAGTGCGCCCACCACGCCTGGCTCCATGTTGTTGCCGGCGCGGTTGCATACCACGGTGGCGCCGCTGGCGGCAATGGCGTCGGCGATGAGGTTGGAGGTGGTGGTCTTGCCATTAGTACCCGTAATCACCACGCTGCGGTCGACAAGGCCAGCGAGGTCGCTTAGCAACTCGGGATCGATCTTCATGGCGATGCGGCCGGGGAGTACGCCGCCCTGGCGTTTGAGGACAGAGCGCAGTCCCCAGCGAGCGATATCGCTCGAGGTGCAGGCGAGAGATGAGCGGAGATTCATGAAACCGTTCCTAACGTAAACGACATGGTCGGGTCGAGTGCGTCACTAAAATCCGTAGCGGCGCGCAAATTCCTGGGCAAGCTGCGATACATCTTCGCAGGCGTTGGCCCAGGGGGCAAAGTCGGGGGTGTCCGAGATAATGCCGTCGGCTTCCCAAACCGCCTGGTGCGAGAGGTCCCAGGGGTCGCGCGGCTCGGGTCGGCAGGGAAGGTACGGTGTCTGGTACATGGGATTCAGCAAGAAGAATGCGCCGCCCTCGCAGCGGTTAGCGAACTCACGCAGCGCACGCACCGCCGGACGCATCTTGTTCGTTTTGAACAAGAGGATTGTGCGGGCGAGCAGGTACCAGGGGGAGTTCTCGAGTGCATCGGCTCCCACCTGTTCCTCGAGCTGGTGGGCCAGGGCAAAAAAGCCGTCTTGGTCTTCCAGACGAGCGAGGGCGAGCAGCACGGTGCCTGCGGCCCGGGTGGGATAGCCTTCTGCCTTAAGGACGCGGCGGGCGTAGTTGGCGGCAGCACGGTAGCGGGCGCTCGCCATGCACAGCTGCGAGATGGCCTCGAGCGTATGAAGCCACCCGATAAGAGCCGGCTCGCTCACGGTAAGATCGGCCGCCGTCACGCCGTCTGCCAGCACCTTGTTGGCCCAGTAGTGCGGGGCTTCCATGTCGAACCCGGGCACGCTTTGCTGCAGGTAATCGGCCGTGGTCGCCTCGAGCTTCATCAGATCGCCCAGGCAGGCGTCGACGGGCGTGTCCGCCAAAATGATGGCGAGCAGCTGGGCATCGAGGACATGCGCATCGATGCGGACGATCTTGAGCAGCTCATCACGCATATCGTCGAACAGGCGGTTGCGCGTCTGCTCAAACTCCTCGTCGCTGCCCATGTCCTCGATGCGATGGAGCTCGTCGAGCAGGTGGCGATGAACGCCGGCATAGGACAGCAGCGCCTGGGCATGCTCGGACTGCGCATACTTATGAGGGTTGACGCTCACGTCGTTATGGACAAGCTCGCGTGCTGCATCGGTGAGTTCGGGGTGCGACGCAAGGTAGGCGCGCTCCAGGTAGGCGGGGATGTAGACGCTCGGATCCATTAGAGGTCTCCTCCCTTAAAC
>DBEXMY010000244.1:0-4899 GCA_048168905.1 Collinsella sp.
AATATAGGCAATCTTGCCGTCAACGCGACCCGCAAGCGCATGGCCCAGCTCAAAGGCGGCCTCGTAATCGTCGTGATAGACGCACGCCGCGCCCTCAACATTCTGGCCGATCAGCACGATGGGCACGCGGCACGACTCAATCGCCCGGCGATGCTCGTCTGTAATCATAGTTGCCACCAGCACAATGCCATCAACCGGATGGTTTTGGAACAAATCGAGGTATTCGAGCTCGCGATCGGCCGCGTTGTCGGTGTTTGCAAGCAGCATCTGGTAGCCACGGCGACCGAGCACCTGGCCAATGCCGGCGGTAATGCGGCTCACGGATTCCGAGTTGATCTTAGGCACGATGACGCCGATGAACTTGGTGGAACCGGTGCGCAGCGCGCGAGCCTGGCTGGACCGCACGTATCCGGTCAGCTCAATCGCCTGCTTAATGCGCTCGGCCTTGTCCGTCGAGATATACCCACCGTTGAGGTAGCGCGAGACGGCGGCGCTCGAAACGCCGGCCAGCTCGGCCACATCTTTCATCTTTACCACGAGCACCCCTGTCGTTGAAATCGCTTTCACCATGATACCCGTGAAGACGGCATGCGAACCAAATCGGCCCACTCAGGTCGAGCAAACGTCAGCGAGCGGGCAGCTGCCGTGGCGAGGTGCCGCGAAAGAGGAGCGAAGCGTACTTTATGTACGCGAGCGACAGTTTGAGCGGCAGATCGCCCGGCAGATGCCCGCGCAGCGTCGACCGGTCCGGCGTTCGTCAGAACGCCGGAACTAAAAGCTACCCGTGATATTCGCCGTTGTATTGGATGAGCGTGAGGTCCTCCACGCCGTCGAGCGCGCGAATGGCGTCGGCATAGGGCATATCCACACCGTCAGAGAACACCTCGGCGGCCATTTCGACCTTGTCGCCGCGCATCGTCTTGGACTTAACGGTGAACTTGGTGCGCCCAAATGCGCGCACGATATCGTCGCCGGTGGTCTGGCCCGTGTAGTGGATGACCATCATGTACACGCGCGCCTTGTCTTGGTGGCTCGAAAAGCCGGCAATCATCACCACGATCACCACCGCCGTGAGCCCCACGAGCGCATACATGCCGGCGCCCGCCGTAATGCCCGTGGTAATGGCCCAAAACAGATACAGCAGGTCGAGCGGGTCCTTGACCGCCGTACGGTAGCGGACGATTGACAGAGCACCGACCATACCGAGCGAGATGACCACGTTCGTCGAGATCGCGAGCGTAACCATGCAGGTAAGCACGCACATACCCACGAGCGTCACGGCAAAACTGCGCGAATACACCACGCCGGTAAAAAAGCGCTTGTACACGTAATAGATCAGGATGCCCATGGCGAGCGCCACGAGCAGCGAAAGGCCAATCTTGGCAGGGTCGACCTGGCCAAACGCCTCCAAGACGGAGTTCTTAAAAAAGTCCCTGGTGCTCATGGTCTAAATATCCCCTCGGTTCTCAAAATCCGATTCCCAATAGTTAAAACCGCGCAGGTAGGCGGTCTTTTCGTAACAGAGGCAGTACTTGGAGACCGCCGTAAGCTCGGTCGCGCCCGGCGGCACCATATCGCGCACCAGCTGCGGGCAAAACTCCGTAAACTTGACCTCCATCACCAGCTTGCCGGGCTCCAGGACTGGCAGCACGGGCAGCGTCACGTCAAAGATATCGAAGCTTCCCACCGCGGCACGCACGTTCATGTCAAACGTAACGCGCACGGTGCCCTCGTCCATCACCCACGGCTCACGCTCGTAGTCCACGATGGTCCGCGGGCGCATCATGTTGCAGCTGCACTCGATGTAGAACTCGCGGCAGAGTTGGTGCGGGCTCCTCAGCAAAAAGTCGTAGTCGCCAGCCAGGATCTGCTCAAACTCACTGCGCGTAAGCGGCGCGTCCTCCTTGTAGATCCAGCTGCCGTACTTCTTTTTGCGCTCGAGCTTAATCACCTTGTCGCTGCCGTTATAAATGCGTACGCGATACTTTTTGCGCATGAGAATGCCGGCGTCTTTTTCCTCGTAGGCCGAGTTGCAGTAGTCGTCAAAGTACAGGCTGCGAATGGTGTAACCGCCCGCCCGCGCATGCTTGTCCAGCTTAAACACCGGCGCCATGCGACAGGCAAGCGCGGCGTGCTCGCCCTCGTTAATGAGATATTTGAGCTCGTGGCGGTAACGCTCCTGCATGGCACGCACAGGCGGGGCCGCCAAGCGCTCAAGCAGCGCGCTAGCCCTCCTCATACGTATCCTCCACGACCTTACCGCCGTCTTGCACGTAAAAACACTTCATGCCGTACTGTTTGCCATCGTCGGTAACGTAATAGTCAAACGCATCTTGCGTATAGCCGTCGGAATTAGTGGCGCGCACGCGCACAAAGTACTGGCCGGTATCGGGCGCATCACAGGTCACCTCGGGAAGCAGCACGTCCTCGGCCTTAAAGACCACATCGCTTATGGCATAGTCGCGCGCAAGTTCTACGGTGTAGCGAATGTCGCGCGCCTCAAAGTCGTAGGACGCATCCCAGTTAATGCGCAGCTTGCCGTTATCGATCTGCGGCACACCGATGTAGAACGGCATGGGCTTTTTATAGCTCTCGCGGAAGCTCTTATAGTTCTCTTCGATCTCGGCCGGAATCGCCGCGGCGATCTGATCGTATTGATCCTTGGTGACAGGCAGATTATCGATATCGGGCGAAGCGAAGACCAGGGATTCAGTCACCTCGCGGTAGTGCTTGATCATCTTGGTCAGGCGAGTCTCGGTCAAATACGAGCGCAAGTCCTTGACGGCACGGTCGAGTTCGCTGCGGAACGACTTGCTGCGCAACGCGCGGTTAAACAGCACGTTGCCCCAGTAGTTGCTTGCGCCGCGCTCCCAGCTCGCGTAGTCCGAAAACCCGGTGAGAGAAAGCTCAAGCTTACGCAGCATGCCGTCGTTATCCCAATCCAAAAAGTACCAAGTATTTGAGTTGAGAGGGCTGTACAGATAACAGTTACGGTTCTGCGTATCGCAGTTGCCCGTCAGGATCTGAAACGCCAGCCAATAGACCAGATTCTCGGTATCAAAGTAGGTATCGAGCACATCATCGATCTTTTGCGATTCATCGTTGAGCGCATCGAGCATCTCGATGAGCTTGGTGTGGTCCGAATCGCCCTTAATCTCGAGCATGCCCTCAAATTTAGCCTGGCTGTAGTCGGGATCGTCGGCGAGCTTAATGGTGTCCTCGTAGCGATGGAAATCGAAGCTGTTCACCTTGTACAGGTGCCCGCTCTTATCAAGGCCATGTGCCTTAAGCGCCGTCTTGTTGAGCTGCTCCACCTGTGTAAACAGGCCGTAGTCCTCAAAGGTGTCGTTGGACTTTTCGGTCTGGTCGCACACCCACAGATGCACAAACTGCGTGCGCAAGCCCATCATCTGGGGGATCCCACGGATAAGGTCGTAGGCCATCTTGTTGCGAAAACGCATACCCTCGCCCATGTGCTTGTTGAGCGCAATCGCGCGCTGTTGGCGCCAGGTACCCTTGCCCTTTTTGAGCTCCACCTTGTAATTCTTTTGCGTGTAGGAGCTCGACGTCTGGCCGCGCACCTGCACGGTAGCATTGGGCGCTTCCTCGCCAAAGCCAACCTCGCCGGCCACCGGGCCGTCTTCGTCGCCCGGCTGCAGCAGGCCCATCACCTGATAGCGCGTCACGCCCATGTCGGCATAGTCATACACCGAGTACGTGTTGATCTCTGCCCAGCTGTGGTCGGTGTTCTCGGAGCTGTTGCCGCGCGAGACCGTCAGGTACATGGTCACAATGCCCGAGTCGTCGTAAACCTCGTACAGCTCGTCCTTATCGCGCAGGTGCTTGGCCCCGTCCGTAACCTCAGCCTTTTTAATCTTGTCCTGCTTTTTGACCTTTTTAGTCGAGGATTCGTCCTGAGACGAGCAGCCCGAAAGCAACAGCGCACCGGCAGCCGCCTCGATCAGGCAGCGGCGAGACATCAACTTATCGATCATCAGAACCTCCCCAATGTTTTTGGTACAGGCGAACCACCATACGTTCAAATGCACTGCGCGGCTCACCGCCCACGCGCTTGTCCTCGTAGCGTTGCTCAACACGGTCGAGCACCCGTCCAAGTTCGGTAAACCAGCCCGTTTTGTCGGTCGCCACAATGGGCTGCTGGCTCAGGATACGATACGGCAAGTTGGCGGTATAGGTATCGAGCCGCAGAAGCGCCACGATAAAAAACACCGCTGCACCCAACAAAAAGCCAAAGCCGTAAAACTGCTGCGGCAAAAGCAACGACACGGCAGTCGCCAGCCCGGCCACACCGGCAAACAACCCCGATGCCATCACGGCCCCCTTGTAATCGGTAAAGTACAGCAAGATGAGCATCACCGTATTGCCCACGGCATACAGGCCATAGCCCACGCACAGCGTGCGAAAATACCCGTGCATAAGGTTGTTAAAGCCCAACGGTAAGGCCGACAGCACCGTGGTCTCGAGCGAGATGACCGCCGCGGTCACAAACAACTGTTTGAGCGCGCAAAAGCGCAGTTCGCTGTTGAGCGTGGAGAGCATCCCCTCCTCTGCCACCACGATGTCGCCCACCACGCCGCCGTCGTTGAACAGACTGTAGTAGTCGCGGTAGCGTGGATAGAAGTTGACCTCGACCGAGACCACAAAGTTGACGGTCGTGACCAGGATCGTCAAAAACGCGATCAGCGCCGGCACATCGTAGTAGGGCGCACCATAAAACAAGCCCTTGACCTGAACGCCAATGGGACCAGCCCAAATAATCACCAGGTGCGCAAAGAGTCCCAGATTGGTTAACAGGCCCGTGAGCGCCAGCGGCATAAACTGATCGAGCCACTGCAAAAAGGGCCAGGGACTGCGGTCGCTCTGCGGAAAATACCGGTA
>DBEXMY010000245.1:0-6211 GCA_048168905.1 Collinsella sp.
TGTCAGTACTCATATTTGCCACTTTTTGACCACAGGGGCATCTACCGCGCGAAATCGATATGTCAAATCTGCCAAAAACGGCCCATAACAAAAAAGCTCCCATTGCTGGGAGCTCTTTCAATCAATGGTGCGGGCGAAAGGACTTGAACCTTCATGGGGTTGCCCCCATACGGACCTGAACCGTACGCGTCTGCCAATTCCGCCCCGCCCGCGTGCAGGAATTAGAATAACGGAGCGCCACCACGAACGCACGAACTATTTTTGACAAAGTGTGTAGGCCTTTTCCCAAGCGGCTTGCGCGATTGTTTCGGCATCCTCACCAGTGCGATCGACACGGTCGTTAACCAGCGTGTTTGCCGTAATAGAAATCATTGCGGGCTCGCATTCAAGACCGCGGATGGGCTCCGGAGCCATATACGGGCAATCCGTCTCGAACAAAATTCGATCGAGTGGGGTTGCCGCAAATGCCTCGCGCACGTCGTCGTTGCGCTTAAAGGTGGCCGCACCACCATAGGCGATATAGCAGCCCAGCTCCACAAAGCGCTCCATCGTGGCGCGGTCCTCGCCAAAGCAGTGCAGCACACAACCGGCCTGGGGCACGCCCACCTCACGAAGCACGTTGTAGGCGTCCACGTGCGAGGTACGCTCCTGGTCCGTGTCCTCGTGACGCAGATGTAGCTCCACCGGCACGTTACGGCACACGGCAAGCTCGAGCTGGCGCGCCATGCAGTCAATCTGCACGTTATGGGGTGCCGGCGCGATATCGTCGTCATAGTCCATGTGGTAGTCCAGGCCGATTTCGCCAATACCGGCGCATAAGGGATCATCGAGTGCGGCAACGACCTGTGCGTGAACGTCGTCGGCATAGTCCGGCGCGCCATACGGATGCACGCCGGCAAGATACTTGATCTGCGGGATATCCTGCATCGGCAGAATCTCGCGCGTCAGCCAGTCGCTATAGTCCGTCACACTGCGTTTATCAGCGATGGGGTCGAACATCGTCACCAACAGGTCGACGCCCGCCGCCTTGGCACGCACGAGCGTCTCAGGCACATCCTTGCCCCAGAACGAAAGCAGATGTGCATGCGTGTCGGCAAGCGGCGCCAAGGGCACGGGACAAGCAACCGTCTTCTTTTTCTTGGTAAACGTCACGCGTTCGGCATTAGGCATCATGGATTAGCTCCTGGGCCAGACGGACAAAGTCAGCAACATCAAGCGTCTCGGCGCGCGTGGTGGGTGCAATACCGCAAGCCTCAAAGGCAGCATCGAGCACGTCCTTGGCAAAGCCGTTGGCGCTCATGGAATTGCGGATGGTCTTGCGACGCTGAGCAAATGCAGCATCAATCACGCGGGCCACAAATTCGCGATCGAGCCCCTCGGGCACCACGCCGTCAACACGGTCGATACGCACGACGGACGAGTCCACGTGCGGCGCCGGCATAAAGCAACGCGGCGGCACCTCAAAACGACCCGTCACCTGCGCATACAGGCCGAGCTTTGCCGTATAGCCGCCATAGGTCTTGTTGCCCGGCGTTGCGGCAATGCGATCGGCAACCTCCTTTTGAACCATGACGACGGCGCGCTTGAGCGCGGGCATCGTCTGGAAGAACTGCAGGATGATCGTCGCCGCCACGTTATAGGGCAAGTTCGCGACAAATACCGTGGGCTCGCCGCCGGCAGCCTGCTCAATCTGCTCCGGGCCCACCTTAAGCGCGTCGCCCATGATAAAGCGGAAGTTGGCATAGTCGGCGGCGTGGGCGTCGAGCACCGGTTCGAGCTCAGGATCGGCTTCAATGGACGTAACGCACGCCGCTTCCTGCAGCAACGCAAGTGTCAACGTACCGCAACCCGGACCCACCTCGAGTACGCGCTCGTCACCTGCAAGCTCGGCAAGCTCGCAGATACGCTCGATCACATGATTGTCGATTAGAAAGTTCTGGCCCAGGCGATGCTTGGTCGCAAGGCCAAACTCCTCCAGCAGCTCCCTGGTGGCCGTGGGGTTTGCCAAAGGCGAAGTTGTCATGGTTGCCTCCTTAGCATGATAGCGGCGTCTTGAAACAAAAGGGCATGGACCGTGGTGGCCATGCCCTTACAGCTAAACAGCAAATTGCCGATATGGCGCTCGCGCGGTCTCTACGCCAGACGCGGGAACAGCGGATCGCCCTTCTCGACGGGCTGACCACCAGCAAGCAGGCCCCAAGCGCAAATGCCCTTGAGGTCGTCGCTCGCGGCCTCGTCCTCGCAGGACAGGCGGCGCAGGGCCTCGGCAGAAGTCTGGGGCATGAGCGGCATCAGCAGGTGGGCGGCGATGCGGATGGCCTCGAGCAGGTTGTAGATCACAAATGCCAGCTCGTCAGCCTTGGCCTCGTCCTTGGCAAGCGCCCAGGGCTCGGAGTCCTCGATGTAGTGGTTGGCGGCGTGAATGAGCTCCATGACCTCGTCCTTGGCTCCGCCGTAATCGAGCACGTCCATCTTGGCCATGTAGCGCTCGACCAGACCATCGGCGATCTTTGCCAGCGGGTTGTCGAACGCATCGAACGATGCGGGCTTGACGGGCGCGCAACCGTCAAAGTACTTGCCGCTCATGTTGAGCGAACGCGAGATGAGGTTGCCCCAGCTGTTGGCCAGGTCGGCGTTGTAGACCTGCTCCATGCGATCGAAGCTGATGGCACCGTCGGTGCCGGGGACGACGTCGGTCATGAAGTAGTAGCGATAGCCCTCGACGCCCAGCATGTCGATAACGTCCTGCGGAGCGATGGCGTTGCCGCGGCTCTTGGACATCTTCTCGGCCTTGCCAGTCTCGGCATTGCGCACGGTCAGGAAGCCGTGGGCAAAGACGTGCTCGGGCAGGGCCTCGCCGATGGCCATGAGCATGGCGGGCCAAATGACGCAGTGGAAGCGGATGATGTCCTTACCCACGATGTGGAACTGCGCGGGCCAGCGATAGGCCAGCTCGGCACGCGCCTCGTCGGTGTCGACACCGTAGCCGACGGCCGTCATATAGTTGAGCAGCGCATCGAACCACACATAGGTCACGTGGCCCTCGTCAAACGGGACCTGAATGCCCCAGTCAAAGCTCGTACGGCTCACGGAAAGGTCGTTAAGGCCGCCCTCGACAAAGCTGCGAACCTCGTTCATGCGGAACGCAGGCTCGACAAAGTCGGGATGCTCGTCATAGAGCTTAAGCAGCTTGTCCTGGAAGGCGGAAAGCTTAAAGAAGTAGGACTCCTCCTGCACGCGCTCGAGCGGACGGTGGCAGTCGGGGCACAGGTGCTGGCCGACGCTGCCGTACTCCTCGTCGCCCTTCTGGACCTGCGTATCGGTGAAGTAGGTCTCGTCAGGAACGCAATACCAGCCGTCGTAGCTGCCCTTATACAGGTAACCGGACTCCTTCATGCGCTCCCACAGGCACTGCACGGCATGATGCTGGCGCGGCTCGGTGGTGCGGATGAAGTCGTCGTTGGAAATCTCGAGCTTGCTCCAAAGCTCCTTGAAGTGCGGGGCCTGGCTGTCGGTCCACTCCTGCGGCGTCATGTTGTGCTTGGCTGCGGCCTCGGCGACCTTCTCGCCGTGCTCGTCCATGCCGGTCAGGAACTTGACGTTATAGCCGGCGGAGCGGCGATAGCGAGCCTGAACGTCGGCGATGATGGTGGAATAAGCCGTGCCCAGGTGCGGATCGGCGTTGACGTAGTAGATGGGCGTCGTGATAAAGAACGAAGGCTTGCTTTGATCCATGGGGTTTGTCCTCCAGAAAAACGTTGCATACAGGGGATGATTCTAGCGCAAGGGCTGGATATCCTCCATCTATTGCATATCGAGCACCATGGCATAGACATCGCGCTTGCGGCGCGAATACTTCTGAGACAGGCGCTTGGCCACCGCAGAGGCGGGCTCTCCCTCCTCGAGCGCGGCGCGGATATCCTCGCGCAGGGCCTCGTCGGGATCCGCTGCCGCGGCGCCAACCGGCACGATACCGGCCTCCTCATCCTCGCTCGGCGGCGCGATGACCAGCGCAATCTCGCCCCTTACCTCGCCGCGAGCACGCAGCTCCTCGGCAAGTTGGGCAGCGAGCCCGCGCAAGACCTCCTCGTGCAGCTTGGTGAGTTCGCGGCAGACGGCAACCTCACGCTGGGGAAAGACCTCCGCCACGGCCTCGAGCGTCGCCACGATGCGATGTGGAGACTCGTAGAAGATGAGTGCGCCGGGCACCACGGCAAGGCACTGCAAACGGCGCACGCGGTCGCCGTGCTTTCGGCCCAAAAAGCCCTCGAAGAAAAAATGCTCGCAGGGAATGCCGGACGAAACAAGCGCCGTGACGCAAGCAGAGGGCCCGGGAATAACTTCGACGGGCACATCGGCCTCACGCGCTGCCTCGACCAGCGCCTGGCCGGGATCGGACACACTCGGCATGCCGGCGTCCGAGGCAAAGGCGAGGGTCTCCCCCGCCAGCAGACGGTCGACCAGGCCGGCGGCGCGGCTGGCGATCACATTCTCGTCGCAACGGACAAGCGGCTTGGAAATGCCCAGATGCATCAGCAGCTTTGACGTCACACGCGTGTCTTCGCAGCAAATGGCATCGGCGGCGGCAAACGCCTCGCCAACGCGCGGGGACAGGTCGCCCAGGTTGCCGATGGGCGTGCCGACCACATAGAGTTTGCCCGTATGGGCGCTGTTTTGCGTCATATCAACCTATTCAATCATGCCGCGCTCGAGCGTACCGAGCGCCGCGCGGGCGTCCCATGCTGCAATGCGCTTCTCGGTCTTCCACGTTTGGAAGAACCAACCGGCAGCCGGCGCAAACGAAGCCAGCTGATTGGCGATAAATACGCGCTCGTAGGCATTGCGGCCCTCGGGCGTAACCGACGAGTTGGCAAAGATCGCCGCGCCCGACCATTCGCCCACCAGCACGGGGAACCCAGTCGAAATCGCCTCTTTAAGCTCGCGCTTGTTACGCGAAATCGCCGTCGTCAGCCCGCGGGGGCTCGTGATGTCGAGCGCATGCTCGTCGCGGTAATGGTACAGGTGAAGGTCCATGTAGACGTTCTTGTACTTGGCGCCGCGCATAAAATGCTTCCACTCGCTGGGATGCCCCGACGACGAGAAGACGACAATCTTATCCTCGGGCATATACGAACGGACGAGCTCGTAGGCGTCGCGATAGAAGTTGCGCAGGTAGTGGGCTGGAATGCCATCCGTCATGGTGAAGAGGCTCTTGCGAACGCTCATCTGCGGCGTGTCCAACAGCTCGATGCCCAGCAGGCTCTCAGCCTCGCCGTAACGCTCGGCCAAGCGCTCGAGCACGTCGAGTGCGACATGGCGGCCGTTAGTGGACGAATGCCACTCGGCGACAGCCTCCGGCGTGGTAGGCGAATCGTTGGAATCGCCCTGGCCACCGGGCACAGTTGCCAGATCGAGCAGCACGCGGATGTCGTACTTGGCAGCCCACTCAATTGCACGGTCGATGTAGTCGACAACCGAGATGTAGGACGCATCGGACTCCTGCGAGCCAAAGGCATACCAGGGCACCGGCAGACGCACGGCATTGAGACCGATCTGCGCCATGCGACGGAAATCGTCCTCGCTCACAAACGTCTCGTAATGACGGCGCATGCGCTCGTTATAGGCGGCGGTGCCCATGGCCTCCTGCAGCTCGGCCGCGTTGGATGCACCGGTCGCCGCGTATAGCGACGGGGTCACCCAAGGCTCGGGAATAAACCAGCCAGAGAGATTAACGCCGAGTATCCTCTCCATCACTGCCCCCTTCGGATCGTGCAGGCCGAGCCTGCATCGTATTGCATAGGAAAAGTATCGTTTTGAGTATACCCGCGCGTGCGGACAGACGACCGAACGGTCTGCAAAGTGACGCGAAAGTGGGAGGAATGTCTGGGGCAGGTGGGCACGAGATGGCGCGCGAGATGTGCACGTGTGCCGGAGGCAGGCACCGGAAAATGCATCCCGTTCTGAGCGCGGGATCTGGGACGCAGTTTCCGCCAAAGGCCGCAAAAGGAAAGCGCGTCCCATTCTGGCGCCGGATTCCGGGCCGTGCTTTCCCAAGCGGCCTTAAAGCGGAAAACGCATCCCGCTCTGAATCCAAATTCCGGGACGCAGTTTCCGCAGAGCCCTCGGTAAAAGAAAAGGACCCCTTTGCAGAGGTCCTAGTCAATTCAAGGTGGCGGGGAAGGGAATCGAACCCCTGACACGAGGATTTTCA
>DBEXMY010000246.1:0-7725 GCA_048168905.1 Collinsella sp.
CGTAGGTGTCGACGATGATCTTGCGGCCGGTGAGTCCCGTGTCGCCCATGGGGCCGCCCACGACAAAGCGACCGGTGGGGTTCACGTAGATATCGGCATTATCCCACGGCATGTTCTCGGCGGCCATGACCGGGGTGATGACGTGCTCGATGAGGTCGGCCTTGATCTTGCCCATGTCCTCGATCTCGGCGGCGTGCTGCGTGGAGATAACGATGGTCGTGACCTCGACGTGCTTGCCGTCCTCGTAGCGCACGGTGACCTGGGTTTTGCCGTCGGGACGCAGATAGGCGAGGGTGCCGTCGTGGCGCACGGCAGCCAGGCGCTCGGCCAGGCGGCTTGCCAGGTAGTGCGGCATGGGCATGAGGGTCTTGGTCTCGTTGGAGGCATAACCAAACATCATGCCCTGGTCGCCGGCACCGATCAGGTCGATCGGGTCGGTGGTAGCGCCGGTCTGGGTCTCGAAGGACTCGTCGACGCCCTGGGCGATATCGGGCGACTGCTCGTGGATGAGGCTCATAACGCCGCAGGTATCGCAGTCAAAACCGAATTTGGCGCGGTTGTAGCCAATGCGGCGGATAACGCCGCGGGCGATTTCCTGAACGTCTACGTAGGCCTGGGTGCGAATCTCGCCGGCGACGATGACGGTGCCGGTGGTCACGAGGGTCTCGCAGGCGCAGCGGACGTTCTCCACGTTGGCAGGCACGCCGTTGGGGGCGATGTAGCCCTGCTCCTGGAGCTCTATTTCTTTGGCGAGGATTGCGTCGAGGACGGCGTCGCTGATCTGGTCAGCGATCTTATCGGGATGACCTTCGGTCACCGACTCCGACGTAAAAACAAAGGACCCGTGTTGGGGCGGGATGGAACGAAGTTCTTCTGACATGATTGTCCTTTCAAAAACGTGTCCCGGCGACCGTTACCATTCCGCCGGGCTCTCTATGCAAGGGCACATCATAGCGCGTAAATCAAACATTCACACCCTTTCCGCACCTACTCATTGGGGACAGACATAAATGACCAGCCTTAAACTAAGAACGTCTCCAACGACTGGCCATTTAAGTCTGTCCCCAATGAGTAGGTCGGTGCCCTTTGTGCGGAGGTTGCTCTGATGCTTTATACTGATGCGGTTAGACATCCATCCTGCAATCGAGGAGATTTCCATGGCATCAGACGTTCGCGTCCGCTTTGCACCCTCACCGACGGGCAAGCTGCACATCGGCGGCGCCCGCACCGCTATCTATAACTGGGCTTTCGCCCGCGCAAACGGCGGCACGTTCATCCTGCGCATCGACGACACCGATCCCACCCGCTCCACCGACGAGAACACGCAGATCATCCTGCGCGCCATGCGTTGGCTAGGCCTGGACTGGGACGAGGGTCCCGAGGTGGGCGGCGATTTTGGCCCCTACGCCCAGACCGAGCGCCTGGACCTGTACAAGCAGGCCGCCCAGAAGCTTTGGGACGAGGGCAAGGCCTATCCCTGCTTCTGCACCAAGGAGCAGCTCGACGTCGACCGCAAGGCCGCGCAGGAGCGCAAGGACCCCTTCCAGGGCTATCAGCGCCGTTGCCGCGATCTTGATCCCGAGGAGGCCCGCCGTCGCATCGAGGCCGGCGAGTCCTACGTCCTGCGCATCAAGGTGCCCGAGGACCGCGGCGACGTCGTCATCCACGACGCCGTCCACGGCGAGGTGACCTTCGACGCCAAGGAGCTCGACGACTTTGTCATCTTCCGCTCCGATGGCACGCCCACGTACAACTTCGCGACCGTCGTCGACGACGCCATGATGAAGATCACCCATGTCATCCGTGGCGACGACCATCTGTCCAACACCCCGCGTCAGGTCATGGTCTACGAGGCCCTCGGCGCTCCCGTGCCCACGTTCGCCCACATCTCCATGATCTTGGGTGCCGACGGCAAAAAACTCTCCAAGCGCCACGGCGCCACCTCGGTGGAGGAGTACCGCGACGCGGGATACCTGTCCGATGCCTTCGTCAACTACCTGGCGCTGCTCGGCTGGTCGCTCGACGGCGAGACCACGATCATCCCGCGCGACGTCCTGGCCAGCAAGTTCTCGCTCGATCGCATCTCCAAGAACCCCGCGACTTTCGACCCCAAGAAGCTCGACTGGGTCAATGCCGAGTACATCAACGGCATGTCCGACGCCCAGTTTGCCGACGAGATTATGGTCCCCGTGCTGCACGAGGCGGGCCTCATCGAGGGCAACGTCGAGTACGGCGAGGACTGGATCGACGCTCTTGCCGCTATCGTCAAGCCGCGCACTAAGATGCCGGCCGACGCCGTGACCGTCGCCGCCCCCATCTTTGCCACGGCCGAGACGCTCGAGTATGACGAGAAGTCCGTCAACAAGGGCCTGGCCAAGGAGGGCATGGGTGCCATTCTGGATGCCGCCAAGGCCGCGCTCGAGGGCGTGGACGAGTGGACGGCTGCCAACATCGACGCTGCGCTTGAGCCGTTGCCCGAGCAGATGGACCTTAAGAAGCGCGTGGTGTTCCAGGCCGTGCGCGTCGCCGTTTGCGGCAACATGGTGAGCCCTCCGTTGGGCGAGACCATGGCACTCGTCGGCCGCGACGATTGCTTGGCGCGCATCGACCGCGCCCGCACGATGGCGTTGTAATCGCTGCGCAAACGTATGTATCCGAGCCCCGTTCACCCGAGCGGGGCTCTTGTTTCTGTAGACGTATGGGATAGGAGGTGCTGGGGCCATGGTCGAGCAACTTTCGCTGTTTGGTTCGCCGGAACCGGAGGAAGCTCCGAAGTCCGCGGCTCCTGCCGCCGCCCCGGCGCAGCCCGAGCCCGCACCTGAGCCCATCGTCGCCTATGCGAGCGTGGTTCTCGACATCCCGACGCGTGCGCTGTCCGAGCCGTTTGCCTATGGCATTCCTCAACCCCTTGCTAGCGAAGCGCAGATCGGATCAACGGTCCTGGTCCACTTTGGTAACCGTGCCGCCGCAGGCTATATCGTCGATATTGCGCCCGAACTGGGCGACTTGCAAGGCAACATTACCCTCGACACCGCGCGCATCAAGCCCATCGAGACCATCCTCAGCAAACCGCTCTTTGGCGCCGAGTCCGCCCGTATTGCACGCTGGATGAGCTACGAGTATGTCGCGACGCTTTCCGAGTGCCTGCGCCTGTTCTTGCCACCGGGCGGAAGCCCGCGCGTGGTCAAGGGCGACGACGGCGTGTGGACTGTCGAGCGCCCCGCCGTCAAGCCTATCCAAAATCGCTGGGTCATGCTCACACCCGAGGGTTTCGACTACACGCCGCCCAAGACCGCGGTCCGCCAGCGTCAGCTCATCGAGGCACTGCAGTGCGGACCGGTCACGACGCGCGACCTCAACCTGCTCTATAACAGCATGTCGGCGACCATCAAGGCGCTCGAAAAGCGCGGCGTCGTGGTGGTGGAGGAACGCCGTGCGTGGCGTGGCTGCAATGAACAGACCACGCTCTCCTCGGCAAGCGGTAAGGCACCAGTCGCGCTCACGAACGGCCAGCAACAGGCACTCGCGCAGATTGAGCGCGCCCGTCTGGACGCTCATGGCGACGTGGTGCTGGTCGACGGCGTCACCGGCTCCGGCAAAACCGAGGTGTACCTCTCCGCCATCGAGCGCGTGCTGGCGGCCGGTCGTTCGGCCTGCGTGCTCGTGCCCGAGATCTCGCTGACGGCTCAGACCGTCGGCCGCTTCCGCTCGCGTTTTGGCGAGACGGTCGCCGTGTTCCATTCGCGCCTCTCGGCCGGCGAGCGCCTGGACCAGTGGGATATGGTCGCCAGCGGTGCCGCGCGCGTGGTCGTGGGCGCCCGCTCGGCGCTCTTTTGCCCGCTCAGCGACTTGGGCCTCATCATCATCGACGAGGAGCACGAGACCAGCTACAAGCAGGGCTCCAGCCCGCGCTACCACGCGCGCGAGGTGGCGGCCGAGATGGCGCGCCGCTACCGCTGCCCGCTCGTGTTGGGCTCCGCCACGCCCTCGGCCGAGGCCCTCGATCGCTGCCGCCGTGGCACATATAACGGTGCCACCTGGACGCGCGTCGAGATGCCCGAGCGCCCGGGACACGCCGTGCTGCCCACGGTCCGCATTGCCGACCTGCGCCGCGAGTTCTCGCACGGCAGCCGCTCTATGTTCTCAAAACCGCTGATGGAAGGCTTGGAACGCGTGGTCGAGCGCCGCGAGAAGGCAGTGCTACTACATAACCGCCGCGGCTTTGCGCCGTTCCTGATGTGCCGCGAGTGCGGCTGCGTCCCCACCTGCAACCACTGCTCCACCGCGCTTACGTATCACGAGCGTACGCACACGCTGCAGTGTCACACATGCGGTTCGTCGTGGCGCGTGCAGCCCTATCCCGCGCCCACAAGCCGTTGCCCCAAATGTGGAAGTCGCTACCTGGCAAAAATGGGTCTGGGCACGCAGCAGATCGAGGACGCACTGCACCAGATGCTTCCCGAGGACGTCGCCATTATTCGCATGGATGCCGATTCCACGCGCGGAAAGGACGCACACAAAAAGCTGCTTGAGCAGTTCGATGCCGCCGATTGCGCGGTGCTGCTGGGCACCCAAATGATCGCAAAGGGCCTCGACTTTCCCGAGGTCACGCTCGTGGGCGTGGTCAATGCCGACTTCGCCCTCAAGCTGCCGGACTTCCGCGCAGGGGAGCGCGCCTACGATCTGCTGGAGCAAGTCGCCGGCCGTGCCGGTCGTGGTGATCGCCCCGGCGAGGTCATCATCCAGACCTACCTGCCCGAGGACCCGGTCATTCGCGCCGTCGCTGAGCATGACCGTTCGATCTTTACCGACTACGACCTGGACCAGCGCCGCGACGCGCTGTACCCGCCGTTTGTTCGCCTGGTCAACATCTTGGTGTGGTCGGCGAACCGAGACGACGCGCAGGACTACATCGGGCGCATTGCAAAGCTTCTTAAGCGCCGCTGGCATGCCGCCGCGCCCGACTTTTTGCGGGCGGGCAGCGCGGTACCGCAGGTGCTGGGCCCGGCTTCGTGTGTAATCGAGAGAGCCAAGGACCGTTACCGCTTCCATCTGCTTGTGAAGTCGCCCGTGGGGTACCATGTCTCTGATGATATCGACGCCTGCCTCAAAGAGGTGGGCTCCGTGCGTGGCGTGAGCGTGAGCGTTGACGTCGACGCCTATGATTTGATGTAACAACCCGAAAGGATGGCCATGGAAGCCAACGGAATCGTACTGTCGCCCGACCCTCGTCTGCGCCAGGAGTGTGCCGTCATCGAGGAAATCACCCCGGCGATTGAGGCGCTTGCCGAGAAGATGAAGAAGATGATGTTCGAGAACGGCGGTTGCGGCCTGGCTGCCCCGCAGATCGGCGAGCTCATTCAGCTTGTCACCATCGACTGCGACTACAGCGACAAGAACGACTACGATCCGTACGTGCTCATCAATCCCGTCATTGTTGAGCAGAGCGACCATCTGGTGCCCTTTAGCGAGGGTTGCCTTTCCATTCCTGGCATTAGCTGCGAGATCGAGCGTCCCGATCATGTCGTCGTCGAGGCGTACGACCTGGATGCCAACCTGATTCGCTACGAGGCCTCGGGCGATCTGTTCTGCGTGTGCCTGCAGCACGAAATCGACCATCTGCACGGCAACACTATGTTTGAGCGACTGAAGCCGATGCAGAGGATCAAGGCCGTCAAGGAGTACCAGGACGCCCTGGCCCGCGGCGCTCGACCGGGCGAGACGGAGTAGGTTTGTCCGTCCCCGGGGCACCCGCCTATATCATCCCGTGCTCAAACATTCTCGCTGCGCTGCGAAACTGCGCGCGGGACGATATAGGCGGGTGCCCCGGGGACTACGTTAACGCTGCTTGTCTCGCCCGGGTGCCGTGGGCCAGGGAGGGGCGTCTTCGCTGATAATTGCCTTGTTGGAAGAGCTGCTTTTATTGCGGCTCTTTCTTTGGTTTTGCGTATATTTGTTCTTATTGAACTGTTCTTGCGACTGGGTGCGTTTGCGACCCGGAACGCTTTTGTTTTGTAGCCGTCTCGGCTCGTTATTGAGAGGAGACTAACTTTTATGCGTATTGTGTTTATGGGTACGCCTGATTTTGCTGTGCCTTCTTTAACTTCGCTTGTTGCGGCTGGCAACGAGATTGCGCTTGTTGTTACTCGTCCTGATGCTGTTCGTGGGCGCGGTAAGAAGCTTGAGCCTTCTCCTGTTAAGGCCAAGGCGCTTGAGCTGGGGTTGCCGGTTGTTGAGGCTAATCGTATGACGCCTGAGGTTGTTGAGGCTCTCCAAGCTGCGCAAGCCGATATCTTCTGTGTGGCTGCTTATGGCTGCATTTTGCCTGATGACGTGCTGCATATGGCACCGCTTGGTATTGTGAATGTCCATGCGTCCTTGCTGCCTCGTTGGCGTGGGGCTGCTCCTATTCAGCGTGCGATTCTCGCTGGTGATGAGGTCGCTGGCGTTTCTATCATGCGCATCGGTCATGGCGTGGATACTGGTGCTTATTGTGCACAGGCCTCGACCACGATTGCCGGTAAGCATGCTGAGGCGCTGACCATGGAGCTTGGTGAGCTTGGCGGCAAACTGCTTGCCGATACACTTCCTTCGCTTGCCGATGGTTCGGCGGTTTGGACCGAGCAGGATGAGGCGCTCGTTACCCATGCTGCCAAGATTTCTAAGAAGGAGATGCGTCTGGATCCGCAAATGGCGGCACTTGATTGCGTGCGTCATGTGCTGGCCTCGTCCGATACCGCGCCTGCTCGTTGCGTGATTGCCGGTAAGACCGTGCGCGTGCTCGATGCTGTGCCGGCTGATGTGTCGTTTGGCGAGGGTCAGGTTCTCATTAAGGCCAGGCGTGTTTTCCTTGGCCTTTCCGATGGTGCGGTTGAACTGCTCGAGGTTAAGCCTGATGGCAAGCGTGGTATGGCCGCTTTTGCTTGGGCTGCTGGGCTGCAAGGCGCCGATCTTTCGTGGGGTGTTCTGTCATGAGCAAGCTGTCTCCTGCGCGCAAGCTTGCGCTCGATGTGCTAATGGAGGCTGATCGCCGCGGCATGTATGCACGTGACGTGCTGTCCTCTCGCGCATCTGCCAAGGCTATTGACCAGCGCGATTCCGCTTTTGCCGCTCGTTTGGCACTGGGCGTTGCGGCTACCCAGGGTATTTTGGACGAGCTGCTCGATCAGTTTCTCGATAAGCCTAAAAAGGTTGCGCCGCGTGTTCGCATGGCACTTCGTATCTCGGCCTTCGAGATGCTCTATCTGCATACGCCTGGCCGCGTTGCGGTGAGTCAGGGCGTTGAGCTGGTGCGCAGCGGAGCTAAGTCTGCCGCCGGTTTGGCCAATGCCGTGCTCCATAAGGTCGCGGACAACGTTGAGAACTTTGCCACGGCGTCCGATGTAGATGAGTCTGAGCGACGCTTGGTTCGTCTGTCGCGCCTGATGGGTCTGCCGCGTTGGTTTTGCGCTCGTATTATGGCCTCGTTCGATACCCCAGAGGGTGCGCTCAACTTTGCTGGCAATCTGGCCCCCGCGCCGCTGGCCCTGCATGAGAACGCCTTTGCGACCAAGCCCGATCCGTATATCTCGCAGCTCGTCGCGCCTGTCTTCCCGGGCTGCCATGCCCCGGTTGATGCCCAGGTTACCGTTGCTTCGGGTGTGTTTGAGCGTGCTGCCGCGGTGGCATCTGATCTCAACGCGCAGCTTATCGCCACGGCTGCCACGCGCCCTGGAAGCTGCCTTG
>DBEXMY010000247.1:0-3798 GCA_048168905.1 Collinsella sp.
GACAGTACTCATATTTGACGTTTTTTGCCCACAACCCTTTATACCTAGGCGAATCGGCGGCAAAACGGGCTTCAAAGCGTCCTTCGCAAACAAAAACCGGGGCCCGCATGATGCGGACCCCGGCTCAATACCGTGACGATATGTCAGTTACGCTCTACACGTAGAACAGGATGTCGTCGTAGGTCGGGACCGGCCAGTAGTCGGCGGCCACGATCTCCTCCATGGCATCCACGGCAGCACGCAGCGCATCCATAGCGGGAACGACCTCGTGCGCGTAGACGTTGGCCTGCTCCTGACCATCGAGGCCCTCGGCCTTCTGATGCACGGCGTCGAGCGCCTTGATGGAGTCGTTGATGGTGGTGATGCCGTTGCAAAGCTTGTTGAGCGTGTTCTGCTCGCACTGCATGGCGGCCTCGGCACCGGCGGCACGAATAGTCTCAAGGCCCTTAGCGACCTTGGTGGCATAGGCGGTAATGACCGGGCGATAGGTACGACGCGCCTCGCGAACCATCGTGGTGGCCTCGATGTTCATGAGCTTGTTGTACTTCTCGAGCTTGCAGTCGTAGCGGCACTGGGCCTCGGCCTTGGTCAGGACACCCGTCTCCTCAAAGAGCGCGATGGCCTTATCGGAAACAAAGGCGGGCAGGGCGTCGGCCGTGGTCTTGTTGTTGGCAAGGCCGCGCTTCTCGGCCTCGACGGGCCACTCGTCGGAGTAACCATCGCCGGAAAAGAGGATGCGCTGGTGATCGGTCAGCACCTTCTTGCAGTACTCGAGCGCGGCGTCCTGGAACTTATCCTCGGGCGTACCCTCAAGTGCGTCGGCAAAGGACTTGAGCGACTTGGCCACGGCGGCATCGAGCACCAGGTTGGAGTCGGAGACGTTCTGCTCGGAGCCGCAGGCACGGAACTCGAACTTGTTGCCGGTGAAGGCGAACGGGGAGGTGCGGTTGCGGTCGGTGTTATCCTGCATCAGCTTGGGCAGGGTATCGGCGCCCAGGTCGAGCACGCCGCGCGTAGCATGGACAGAAGCCTTGCCATCGATGATCTTCTCGACGACCTCGGTAAGCTGGTCGCCCAGGAAGATGGACATAATCGCCGGAGGAGCCTCGTTGGCGCCCAGACGATGGTCGTTGCCGGCCGAGGCAACGGAGGCACGCAGGAGCTCCTGATAGTTATCGACGGCCTCGATCACCGCGGTGAGGAAGACGATGAACTGCAGGTTGTCGAGCGGGGTGTCGCCCGGGTCGAGCAGGTTCTCGGACTCGGTGCCAAGCGACCAGTTGTTGTGCTTGCCCGAACCGTTGATGCCCTCGAAGGGCTTCTCGTGCAGCAGGCAGACCAAGTCGTGGCGGGAGGCGATGAGCTTCATCTTCTCCATCATGACCAGATTCTGGTCGATGGCCTCGTTGACCTCGCCATAGACGGGGGCGAGCTCATGCTGGCAAGGAGCGACCTCGTTGTGCTTGGTCTTGGCAGGAATGCCAAGCGCCCACAGTTCATCGTCCAGGTCCTTCATATAGGCCGAGACGGTGGGGCGGATAGCGCCAAAGTAGTGCTCCTCGAGCTCCTGGCCCTTGCATGGAGCGGCGCCAAAGAGGGTGCGGCCGGTAATGACCAGGTCCTTGCGCTTGCGGTAAGCGTCCTTCTTGATCAGGAAGTACTCCTGCTCGTCACCCACGGAAGGAACGACCTTCTTGGGGGTCTTACCGAACAGCGCCAAAACGCGCTTAGACTCACGCGAGAGCGCGGTCATGGAACGCAGCAGCGGGGTCTTCTTGTCCAGGGCCTCGCCCGTGTAGGAGCAGAAAGCCGTGGGGATGCACAGGACATCGTCCTTGATAAAGGCGGGGCTAGTGGGGTCCCAAGCGGTGTAGCCACGGGCCTCGAAGGTAGCACGCAGGCCGCCGTTGGGGAAGCTCGAGGCATCGGGCTCGCCCTGGATAAGGTTCTTGCCCGTAAACTTGGTAATGGCGGTGCCGTCGTGGTTGGGCTCCAGGAAGCTGTCGTGCTTCTCGGAAGTAATGCCCGAAAGCGGCTGGAACCAGTGCGCATAGTGCGTCGCACCCTTGGAGATGGCCCAGACCTTCATGGCATGGGCAACGGCGTTGGCCACATCCAGGTCGAGCGGCTCACCGCCCTCGAGGGTTGCAGCAAGGCGCTTCCAAATGTCCTTGGGGAGGTAGTCCTTCATGACTTCCTCAGAGAACACCATGGTCCCGAAGCGGTCAGTAAGTTCGGCCATACGGAACTCCCTTCGTATCGGCACCGCGTGAGAAGCGGTGTTGATTACTAACGAACGAGCCATAGCTTAGACTCGCCGTGTTTCCGCGACATTACCGTTATGTTGCTGTCGCGAAACCAATCAATGAGGTTACCCTATCGAGGCGGCGTTGCCACCCTCAACAGCCAATCAACTGCATAAATTGCAGACCTCTCCCCATGGTTTAAGGGTAGACAATTTGGGATGGAGCTCTATTAACTGGTATTTTGCATCAGATACCAGTCTTTATAGTCCGTGCCTAGATTAGCCGCTCTGTTATAGAGAAAGCCGATAGCAAGGCATCTTTGATTGGTATCCACGAATAACGAGTGAAACTCCACCGTGACACAGTGGTGCTGTAGAATCCTTACAGCACATCACACTATTACGTATCTAGAGGAGCACGATATGCGCGTCGACGAGGTTTTTAAGCAGGCAGCATCCCAGGGCACCGCGCCCGTTTCGTTTGAGATGTTCCCGCCCAAGGGCGAGCTCACCCTCGACACGGCTCGCGAAGTGGCAGGCAATCTGTGCAAGCTTTCGCCGAGCTTTGTCTCGGTCACCTGCTCGGCCGGCGGCTCGGGCAACGGCGCCACCACCGCCCCCATCGCGCATATGATTTCGAGCGAATTCGACACGCCCTCTGTGGCACACCTCACCTGCGTGGGCCGCACCCACGCCGACATCGCCGCCAAGATCGACGAGTATCGCACCGCCGGCGTTGAAAACATTCTGGCCCTGCGTGGCGATCTCCCTGCCGGCGCGACCGAGGACGACAAGCCCGCCTCCGACTACGCCTACGCCCGTGACCTCATCCCCGAGCTCGTCGACGCCGGCTTTTGCGTGGGCGCCGCAGCCTACCCCGAGGGCCACATTGCCTGTGAGGATCTCAACCTCTCGGTCGAGCACCTCAAGCAAAAACAGGACGCTGGCGCGAGCTTCTTTGTGACGCAGCTCTTCTTTGATAACGAGTGCTTCTACCGTTTTCGCGAGCTTGCCGACAAGGCCGGCATCACCGTGCCCATTACCGCGGGCATCATGCCGTTTATGGGCAAGTCACAGATCAGCCGCATGGTCTTTATGTGCGGCGCGTCGCTGCCCTCCCCCGTCATCAAGATTCTCGCCAAGTACGAGAATGACCCCGAGAGCCTGCAGGCAGCTGGTGTAGATTATGCAGCCCGCCAGCTTTGCGACCTCAAGGAGCACGGCGCCGACGGCCTGCACCTGTACACTATGAACCGTCCTGCGATCGCCGCGACCATTATGGAGCGCCTGGGGTAATGGAAAAACCGCACATCGATACAACCGCTGTCGAAGTGCCGGCCGACCTTGCGTCGCCGGCGCTCTACCGTATCGATGCCGCGCACCATCCCCGTGTCGACCGTGCCGAGATGCTGCGGTATCTGGGTTACGGCGGCCAGCAGATTGAGCCCGAGCTGTCGCAGCGTATTGAGCTTGTGGTCGAGCGGCTGGACTTGGACATTGAGCCCCGTGGCGTGCGCCGCGTATTTGCCATCGATGCCACGGGCGTGGACGAG
>DBEXMY010000248.1:0-2098 GCA_048168905.1 Collinsella sp.
TGCAAAGACGAGCGTCGGGAAGACACGCCGAGGTCGCCGCGGACGGGTTGATATAGGGAGAGGGCCTGACCCCATATCGTTGGGGCCAGGCCCGATTTTGCCTCTTGACAATGTCCTGCTCATATTAAAAGGAACGTCCCCTTCTGCCGGCAAGCTATGTTGATATTTGAGTTGTCGTCGCTTCGCTTGTCTGGGCCGTCTCGGCTTCGCTGCCTTGTTCGTCCTCGTCCTTTTGCGCATCGGCGATGGTGGAGGCCGCCGCAACGATACCGCGCTGGGGCGCGACGCCCGTCTGGGCCTGAGCGCCCTCGACAATTTCTGTACCTACATGCGCGAGCTCGGGCGATTTAAACATTGCGTCCAAGTTGGCGCCACCGCCGGCGTAGCCAAGCGCAGCGAGTGCGATGACGATCACTGCAACGGCGGCCACGATCGGCACGTAGCGATGCCAGCCGGCGGGATTGAGCCCGCTGCGGCGAGCCGCCCCGCGGCTGATGTAGCCGAGCGTTCCGTCGTGCTTGAGCTTTGAGCCCACCACGCGTTTGCGGCCCCACAGCGAGGACTCTGTCTGCATTGCCAAGCGGGCGCTTGCCGAAGGATAGCCGTATTTAGTGCGCTTGAACGAGCCATCAAACCCCGAGGCGTGTTTGCCCCACGTCACCGATGTCGTGCGTCGGTTAACCGGCGCGGCGCTCCGCCTTCTGCGGCTCGGTTTTGAAGTCTCAGCCATATGCCCTCGCACGCCGTAACCAAATCGAAACAATAACGCTTTGGACTGTAGCACACGCGTCGCGCGCGGTCACGGGCGCCTCGCTCAACGGTCATCGTCCTTCAGCAAGCGCCACAGTGTTGTACGGCTTATGCCCAGCACCTCCGCCGCACGGGTTCGGTTGCCGTGGAGATGGTCTACAACCAGATGCGCGATATCTCGCTCGGTATCGGCCAGCGGTCGCAGGATATACAGGTCACTTTCGAGCGTCGTGGCGCCAAAGGTTGCGGTCTTAATCACGTCCTCTTGGGCGAGCACTTCCTCCGCCACAGCACGGTCCACCGTGCCCGTCCCCGCCAATATATACAGTCGTTCCGAGACCTCGCGGAGCTGCAGATAATTGCGCGGCCAGCGGTAAGCATCGAGCGTCTTCGTCGCCGCGGCAGACAGCGTGGGTGCTGCTGTCTCAAATGCATCAGCGAGATATTCCAAATAGCGCGCAACCTTCGTCGACGCGGCTCCCTGCTCGGCGATTGCCGGCGCCACGCTCACCGCGCAGGCGAAGCGCTCGGTCACAAACGCGGCTTGATCACTTTCGCCGCCGCCCGGCATGTCATTCGCCGTCAGCACCACATGGCAGCGCGTCGCCAACGCGGTGTCGGTCATCGTGGAGACCAGCTCGCGGAGGCGCTGGGGGCCAACCGCGTTCCAGCCCTCAATGCAAAGGGTCAGCCCCGTTTGGAACAACGGCGATTCGACGCTTTTGAGTACATGGCGCCAACCGCGCTCGGTGAGCTCATCGAGCGCAACGGAAACAAAGGGCTGATCGGCAAAAGGACCGTCCAGATAGAGGCGCTTGGCGATCTCGACCTGACCCGCTCCCAGCTCGCCCTCGAGCATAAGGGGCACACCGCGCGCGTAGCTCTCGGCAACCGGCGCAGCCACCGAGGCCGCCCCCTCAACGATGCCGTACGCGCTCGATTCGTAGCGGGCCTCAACTTCGTCGGCGTTGAGCCACTCGATGCCCGCATGCGCCGCGGCGCCGCGCACCTCGCGGACCACGACGACCCAAAGCCCCCCGCCCTCTTTGTCGGTGGGGCGAACGGTCAGGCTCAGGCGCGTACCCTCACGCCCCATTACCAGACGCGCGCCGTCTCCTATACGGTCGAGGCGCTCAGCGACAAAAGCCGCCACATCCCGCTCGAGCGCCGCGTCATTCATGGTCGAGATCGCGACGTCCCCACGCGCATCGATTGCCAATGCCGAGGCCCCGGCAGCAGCCAGGGCCTCGGTCAAGATGTTCAGCTTGGCATCGCTATCCATTATTTGCCCCTGTCCGCAGCGACGTGCAACCGCCGACGGTCGTACGACCGAGTGTTTCACAATTGA
>DBEXMY010000249.1:0-2125 GCA_048168905.1 Collinsella sp.
CGGGGGGGGGCCGCCCCGCGGTGCGGTTCGCCGGAATGCAGTCTTACTGGCCCTGCGCGCGGTAGCGGGCCTCGGTGGCCTCCTTGGCCGGGCGCCACCAGGACTCGTTCTCGACGTACCAGTCGATCGTCTGCTTGAGCCCCTCGGCGAAGTCGGTGTGGGCCGGCCTCCAGCCGAGCTCGTGCTGGAGCTTCGTGCTGTCGATGGCGTAGCGGCGGTCGTGGCCGGGGCGGTCGGCGACCCAGTCGAAGTCCTCGGGGTCGCGGCCCATCGCCTCGAGGATCATGCGCAGCACGGTGATGTTGTTCCTCTCCCCGTCGGCTCCGATGAGGTAGGTCTCCCCCATGCGCCCCTTCGTGAGGATGTCCCAGACGGCGCTGGAGTGGTCCTCGGTGTGGATCCAGTCGCGGACGTTCTCGCCGCGGCCGTAGAGCTTGGGGCGCACGCCGTCGACGATGTTGGTGATCTGCCTGGGGATGAACTTCTCCACGTGCTGGTAGGGGCCGTAGTTGTTGGAGCAGTTGGAGATCGTAGTGCGAAGCCCGTAGGTGCGGGTCCACGCTCGGACGAGCATGTCGGAGGAAGCCTTGGTCGAGCTGTACGGAGAGGACGGCTTATAGGGCGTCTCCTCGGTGAACTTGGCGGGGTCGTCGAGCGCCAGGTCGCCGTAGACCTCGTCGGTGGAGACGTGGTGGTAGCGGACGCCGTACTTGCGGACGGCCTCCAGGAGGCGGAAGGTGCCCTCGACGTTGGTGCGCAGGAAGGGCTCGGGGTCGGCGATGGAGTTGTCGTTGTGGGACTCGGCGGCGTAGTGCACGATGGCGTCGTGGCCCGGGACGATGCGGTCCAGGAGCTCCGCGTCACAGATGTCGCCCACGACGAGCTCCACGCGGTCGGAGGGCAGGCCCGCGATGTTCTCGGGGTTGCCGGCGTAGGTCAGCTTGTCCAGGACGGTGACGTGCACCTCGGGGTGGTTGTTGACCACGTAGTGCACGAAGTTGCTGCCGATGAAGCCGCAGCCGCCAGTGACGATGATATTCTTGGGTTCGAAAATCTCAGACATGAAAATCCAATCTGAAGCATGTACAGCTTCTTTAGTATGCCGCAGGAAGTGACGCCGCGACGCTATTCAACAAAACTATCGGACATTTCGGCATGCGATAAGAGCCATAACCTTCGCAGAATTACCTCCTGTACAAAACGCCTCCGAAATGCAGTCTTTGTCGTAGTGAAAAACCGAATCCCCAGTTATTTCACGTAAGTACTTATAGAAGAAATCCTCCCAGCTTTTAAACTTCTCACTGTTTACAAAGGCTTCTGGGGTTTCCAAAACCGTCTTAACATCTAGCCCTGAAATTACGCCGGAGCTCAGTAGAAGCCACTCGAATGATTCGGGAAGACAAACCGTAACAGTATCGCGGTGAATGTCTTGCAGCTTAAGGACGCGGTCCGCATAGCACCCAAATGCCGCTCCGTCCGCGACAACAAACACGCGATCGTCGAAATGCTGATCCAACCAGCCCAAAATCGCGCTGTTCGTCATGGCCGAAGCGCAGGTAAGCTCACTGTCAGCGAAATGCCGTTCAAAGAACTGGAAACCAGACTTACTGTCCTCGCATAGAAGGATAGAAAAGTCCTGTTTTGGCGCCGACCGGGAAATAGCATAACGATGATTCCCGCGATCTTGATAAACAGGGACGAAAGAATGGTATTTTCCGCTCGTCTTAATCTTGTAAATCTCATCCACGCTATACGGAAGATTGGGGAAATCAGCCCTTGAGATCAGCACGAAATAATTCGAGGAATACAGCACATGATGGGCAAACTCATCAGAATGGATCTCTTTTAAGCCCTCATCGACAAATACAATCGAGTCATGAACGGACAAAAGCTGGTTTCGCCAATCATAATCGGTCAGGGCGACACAGGGACAATCGCATTGCAAGGAAACGCCCGACTGCTCGCCCGTTCGCATGTAGTCTGCGACCATGTCAAACAGCGTCGTCTTACCCGTGCCGCTATCGCCACGCACAATAGTGATGTTCCGCTTGATGGTAAATGTGTACTTGGTTCCCCTACGGCGGGAAATCTTAACAAGATGCGAACCGTTCATAAGCAGCACCTA
>DBEXMY010000250.1:0-5707 GCA_048168905.1 Collinsella sp.
CGACATGCGTCCGAAAAACTCTGGACGTCATCCTTCTGGCGAATCTTGCGCTTAAGCTTGGGGGCATTGACAAACGTGCCTTTCCCCTGCCGCTTCGTTAGATAGCCCTGCTGGACGAGCTCCTCAATAGCGCGTCGCACGGTAACGCGGCCAACTTTATAGTTCTCAGCCAATTCGAATTCGTTGGGTATCCGCGCGCCCGCCTTGTAGGCACCGGAATTGATTTCGTTTTTAATGATATCGATAACCTGTTGGTACAGCGGTATCGCTGCTTTACCGTCAGTTAGTCCTTCAGTCGGTGGCATATACCCTCTCCCAGCCCAATTAAGTCAAAAGCGGGCTTAAGGGCATTCAACAAGCCCTTAAGCCCGCATTAGCATAAAGTATGCTTGCTGCCGCACCAAAATGTCGGGTATTTACTCATCTGACCCGAAAAACGCGCAACTACCGCGCTCCTAAGAAAGCGTGAGCAGCTCCGGCAGCTGGTCGATAATCTTGTCCGCGGCATCCTGGCTAAAGCCAAAGCGCTCCTCGCGCTTGGCAATAACTGTCAGGCCGGCTCGCTTGCCGGCAGTGATGCCAGGCACCGAATCCTCAACGCAGCAGCAGCGATTCGCGGGCAGCCCCAGCAGGTCCAGCGCATGCAGGTAGATGTCGGGCTCGGGCTTGCTCTCCTTAAACTGCTCGCCGCTCACCACATACTCAAAGGCATCCGACAGCCCGCACGCATTGAGCACTTCCTCGATGCTATCCATGGGAGACGAGCTGGCAAGCGCCACGCGAACGCCACGGCGCGGCAGCTCTCGAATCGTATCCACGGCGCCTGGGTTAATCAAAGCCTGATAGTCGCGCGGACGCTTATGCGCCCACTCGTCCCAACGGATCAACGCTTCCTCGCCAGTTAAATGCCCCTTCCCGGCGCGCTCAAACCAATCGACCAGCATACGCAGGAAGAACTGATGCGAGGTACCAACCTGCCCGTTCAACTCCTCTTGAGTCAGGTTAAGCCCAAGCTCCTTGGCAAACGCGGCAGTCTCGCCCAGGTAGTAATACTCGGTATCGACAATGACGCCGTCCATGTCAAAGATAACGGCGTCGAACGGAAATGCGGACACGGCACCCTCCCTAACAAAAGGGCGCCCGCAAGCGGACGCCCGAGCCATGCACTATCGGCGATTCTAACCCAGCAGCTTATCCAGCGCCACCGCAATGCCGTCTTCGTTATTATTGGCGGTCACCATCTTGGCCACAGCCTTGACCTCATCGACGGCGTTGCCCATGGCAACACCGGTTCCGGCCCACTCAATCATAGACTTGTCATTCTGGCCGTCGCCAAACGAGACGACCTCGCTGGCATCGATGCCGAGCTTGGGCAGGGCACCCTCGAGCGCACGAGCCTTGTCGATACCGGGCGCCGTGTACTCAAAGTACCAGTCAGCCGTAAACATGCCCGAAAGCGTCTGCTTAAAGGGCGCATACATTTCCTCGTAATGCGCCTGCAGGTATGCCGGGTCGCCTGCCGTCAGCAGCTTGTCTACGGGATAAGTGTCCACGACCTCATGCAAGCTCTCGACCTCGCGGATCTTAAGGTCGCAGGCATCGCGCTCGTATTTGACAATGTTTTTCTGCGAGCCGTCAGGCAGCGTGATCATGCAATGGTACGAGTCCTCAACGTGCAGATCGCGACCGAGCGAAATCATAGGGATCACGTCAAAATTACGCAGGTGATCAATCAGGCGATGCAATTCGTCGGCAGGCATAGCCTGATCGAACAGCACCTCGTCGGTCTGGGCATCGACGACGTGTGCGCCGTTAAAGGCCACCAGCAGACCGTCATGGTTTTGAAGGTCGAGCTCCTGCGCCAAGGCGTGCAGCCCCCATGCGGGACGGCCCGAAGCCAAGATGAGTTTAATGCCCGACTCCTGCGCCGCGAGCAGCTTCTCGCGCGTACACGGGCTAATCACTTTCTGGTCGTTGGTGAGCGTACCGTCGATATCCATTGCGATGGCTTTAATTGCCATATGTGCCTCCTTGCATCGTTTTTATCGCGCACCATCTTATCCGAGCCGGGGCACGTTCGCATAGCGTGGCGCGTGACGGTTGCAAAACCACCCCATTTGAAACAAAGGCAAAAAAGTACTTGCAAAGACGCGTTCCGACATATAAGTTGATAAAAGACCGCCGTTGCGGTTTTAAGTAGATCGAGCATATGAAGTTTCAGTTTTTAGCGTGTAAGAGAAAGAAGATCGGCAAAGTACAACCCCAAACGCAATGACAACTTAATGAGGTAACTGCCACATGTGAGGCACCCAGGACATTGCTGTCTCGATTTTGAGCACGATGCCTTCCGCCTTGCATGGGCCGTTTCATCCCGCCCCTGCAGCAACTGCCTCACGGGCTCATTGAAAACCGCATAGCACCCAAACGTCAGCACATCACCCACGGCAAGCACATCACTCACGACAACCAACACATCAACAAACAGCACGAACATCAACCGATTGGAGAAGCTATGACAAACCACCACGCTGAAGACGGCGATAAGAAAAGCATTCTGGATGCCCGAATTGAGCGAGCATATGCAAACGAATATGACGCCGCCTTTGCCGCCGCGACCATCAAGAACTACGCGTCGCTGCCGCTCACGACGATCTTGGCCGACCACCCTCAACTGCTGAAGCGCTGCACAAAGATCATGGGCGACCCCGACATTCGCAAGCTGACAGACCCCTATGCCCCAAAACGCGACAACGATTCGTACGTTCTTACCGTAGGCTGCCTAGCCCATATGCTTACGGCGCTTGACACGAAACTCAAGCTCGAATGGGAACCCGACGAGCGTCATGAACTCGAAAGCAAGCGGAACACCCTGCGCACCGCACTGCTCCTTCCGTTGGACGGCCTCAAGCGCTGCAACGTCGAGCTCAATACACAGGCGCGGCAAAAGCCCGGGACCACGGGGCAGAAAACTCCAAGACCCCATGCGGCCATCGTCGACCGCAACCGATATAACCGCATGACCGCGCATTTTTCTGCCGAGGGACCAGCCATAAGGACGCTGATCGACCTGCTGTGCCTCCTGAGCATCAACGAGCTATTTGAAGGCTATCTCGCCCTTGTTCCCGCGACGGCACCCAAGTCGGTAGCAAAGATCATCGAGACCTGCAGACGCCAGTTTGAGCGCCATCGCAATGGCAGCGAGATGAACACCAGCATCGCGCAGTACTACGCGGCTCATTACAAAAATGACGGATGTGCCCCTGTCGAGCATCAGATGCGGCTCGCCTACACCACGCCCGCCGCAACGCTCTATCGCTTTGGAGCCCTTGGCGCTTGCGAGCCGCACGAACAGGCAGCCTGCCCCACAACCGAGCTCGATCTCAGGCTCGGACGAACCCTGTAGCCCGCCAGCCCCTCCGCAGGCAACAATCCTATTCCACAACACAACCAACAGAAAGGAGTCCTCATGGACACCAATCATTCCCCCATCATCAGCCCCCTCACCATGCGTGAATCCGCCCGAGGTATCACGCTCACCAGCATTTACGATGAGATGCTCGCCCGTCGCGAGCTCTCCGTCATGGGAAACATCGAAACCCCGATGGCCCACGACCTATGCCAGCAGATCCGCCTGCTCGATGCCACCGACCCCAGCCGCCCCATCACCATATTTGCCGCCAGCGCCGGCGGAAGCGTGCGATCGGGTCTTGCGATCTATGACGCCATGCGCCTCGCATCGTGCCCCATCCGCACCGTCTGCCTGGAATTCGCCGCGTCCATGGGCGCCGTGATCTTTATGGGCGGCGACGATCGCCGTATGGCGCCCCATGCAGAGCTCATGATTCACGACCCGCTGATCCCCCAGGGGGCAGGCGGCTCGGCACTTGCGCTGCAAGAAACCAGCCGGCGTCTCATGCAGACCCGCAAGACCCTCACGCAAATCCTCTCGGACCGCAGCGGCCTCACGCCCAAGCGCATCCAGTCCCTCACTGCAAAAGACACCTACCTTTCGGCCGAGCGCGCCGTCGAGCTCGGCTTTGCCCACGAAATCCTCTCGACCACCAAGGAGGTCGCCCATGTCTAACCTCGCCAGCCGCCTCGCCGCATCTAAGTCCGCATCGTCCACCATCCTCGCCAAGGATCGAACGCTTTCCTGCGACACCCGCCAAACGGGACTCAACAACAACGCACTTGTGATCGGCCCCTCGGGAGCCGGCAAGACCCGAAACGTCCTCAAGCCCAACCTGCTGCAAATGAACGCAAGCTACATCGTGCTCGACACCAAAGGCACGCTCTGTCGCGAAGTGGGACCCGTGCTGGCAGCCCACGGTTACCGCGTGCAATGTCTCAACTTCGCCGACCTCAACACCGTCCCGGCCCTTGCGCCCGGCATCGAGCGCTGCGGCTACAACCCCCTGAGGCACATTCGCCGCAAGGCGGACGGCAGGCCCAACCAGCAGGACATCCTCTCGGTGGCAAAGGCCATCTGCCCCATCGAGGACAACAACCAGCCTTTTTGGGATCATGCGGCGGCAAACCTGCTGTCGTGTCTTATCGCCTACGTCACCGAACAGCTGCCCGCCGACGAGCAGACGATCAGCTCGGTCATCAAGCTGATCGAGCACCTGCAGGACGGTGCCACGGGTCGATTGTTTGACGACCTGATCACGACCGACCCCCAAAGCTATGCCCTCTCGCTATGGCGGCGCTACGCCATTACGCAAAATGCCGAGCGCATGCACGCGAGCATCGTCGGCATCCTTGCCGAAAAGGTCATGTGTCTGGGATTCGACGGTGCGGCACAGCTCTATCGTGAGTGCCATCAGGTGGACTTCGCTTCCATGGGACACACCCCCTGCGCCCTGTTTGTAACCGTGAGCGATATTGACCGCAATCTCGATCCGCTGACCGGCCTCTTTATTTCGCAGGCGTTTATGGGCCTCATTCGTGAGGCCGATAGGCAGCCCGACGGCAGCCTGCCCGTGCCCGTGCGCTTTATGCTCGATGACTTCGCAAATCTGCAGATCCCCCAGATCGACAACGTGCTCTCGATTATCCGAAGCCGCAACATCTGGGCAACGCTGCTGCTGCAGTCGACCAACCAGCTCGATGCGCTCTATGGCGAGGCACGCGCACGCTCTATCATGGGCAACTGCGACACGCATCTGGTGCTGGCGTTCCAGGATCCCGAGAGTGCCCGGGTGTTTTCCGACCGCGCCGACGCGCTGCCCAGCACGCTCATGGCGACGCCGATCGATCGCTCGTGGCTCTTTGTGCGCGGCCACACTCCCGAACAGGTCGAGCGCTTTAGGCTCGAAGACCATCCGCTCTACGGGGAGCTGCCCGAGGCGCAGCGAGGCCATGCGGAGGCCGAGCTCTAGACGCAGGGCCCTCGCAGCACGCGACGCTCCGGCGAAGATCCTTAAAGGCCGTGCGCCCCGGGGCCACGGCAAAGCAAAGGGGCCCGCATCCGATGGGATACGGGCCCCTGGCTATAAGGCACGATGCGTTAACAGCAGCGACTACTTGCGGTGCGCGCGATAGAACTCGATGAGCGCCTGGGTCGAAGCGTCCTGCTCGGCCTTGGCGGCGTCATCGTGGAAGGCCGGGGTGATCTGCTTGGCAAGCTGCTTGCCCAGCTCGACGCCCCACTGGTCGTAGGAGTCGATGCCCCAGACCGTGCCCTCGACAAACGTGATGTGCTCGT
>DBEXMY010000251.1:0-3545 GCA_048168905.1 Collinsella sp.
TGATGGCCGAGGGGACCTTCGAGCTGCATCCAGGTGATGCGTTGTATCCCGAGACCGTTTTGGAGCTTTCAGATTTACCCCAGACGCTTTATGTGCGCGGCAACCCCGAGGTGCTTTCGACGCCCGCGCTCTCCATCATCGGCGCACGCAAGGCCTCGCCGTATGGTCTTGCCGTGGCAGAGCTTGCGGCGAAGGTGGCGATTGAGGCGGGAGTGACGGTAGTTTCGGGCGGTGCGGTCGGTTGTGACCAGGCCTCGGGTTGGGCTGCGGTCAACGCCGGCGGCAAACACGTTGTGGTGCTGGGGACGGGCGCCGACGTGGTCTACCCGCGTTCGAGCGCGGGGCTGATTACGCGCACGCTTGATACGGGTGGCGCGGTCGTGTCGATCTCTCCGTGGGGCATGGGTCCGCGCAAGTTTGCCTTTCCGCGCCGCAATCGCGTGATCGCGGCCCTGTCGCAAGCCCTCTTTGTATCCGAGGCGGGTATGCCTTCTGGGACGTTTTCTACAGCCGAGGCTGCTATGGATTTGGGGCGCGAACTTCTTGCCGTGCCGGGGTCGATCCTATCGCCCGAGTCGCGTGGCACGAATTACCTCATTGCGAACGGTGCCTGCTGCATCGTCGACGAGGAATCTATCGAGATGGCTATCTCACGCATCTACGGAATCCTGCGCTACTCGCGCCCCATTGCTCCCGGCATTGCCGACCTTGATCCAACGCAGCAGACCGTGATGCATGCGCTCATCGCCTCTCCGCTCAAGGTCGACGACATCGCGGCGCTCGTCTCGCTCGATGCTGTCGGCGTACTCAAACTCTTGGGTTCGCTTGAACTCGAGGGCCTTATCGAGCGCATGATGGATGGAAGGTATGCGCCCTCCAAGTTTGCCCTTCACGCCCAGACACCCTTCGGTCACAATGGAAAACGTGTCAATTAGAAAGGTGTTTGCAGATGCAGTTCGATCAGGTGACAGTTATCGGTGGCGGTCTGGCGGGGTCGGAGTGCGCGATCCAGCTGGCAGATCGCGGGTTTGCCGTAAAGCTGTGTGAGATGCGCCCCCAGGTGAGCTCCCCGGCCCACCATACCGATCACCTGGCAGAGCTCGTCTGCTCCAATTCGTTTAAGTCGACCCGTCCGGATTCCGCGGCTGGTTTGCTGAAAGCCGAGCTTGAGCGCATGGGTTCAGTCCTGCTCGATTGCGCCCATCGCGCGGCTGTTCCCGCCGGTGGCGCCTTGGCGGTCGACCGCGTCAAGTTTTCCGAGCTTGTCGAGGCCGAGGTTGCCGCCCGTCCCAATATCGAGGTCGTGCACGGCGAGGTCACGCAGATTCCCGAGGGTCACGTGGTCATTGCCGCGGGCCCGCTGTGTTCACCGGCGCTGAGCGAAGAGGTCATGAAGCTCGTCGGTGGCGACGCCCTTGCGTTCTTCGATGCGGCGGCGCCGATCGTCGATGCCTCCACGCTCGATATGGACGTGCTGTTCTCGCAGTCGCGCTACGAGGAGCAGGGGAGCGGCGACTATCTCAACGCTCCGCTCAATAAGGAGGAGTACGAGGCCTTTATCGAGGCGCTTACCACGGCCGACCGCGTGGTGCTCAAAGACTTTGAGGGCGGCGATTTGTTCCAGGCCTGCCAGCCTGCCGAGGAAGTTGCGCGCACCGGCAAGGACGCCATTCGCTTTGGCGCCATGAAGCCCGTTGGCCTCACCGACCCGCGTACCGGACGTCGCCCCTGGGCGGCGATACAGCTGCGTGCCGAGAACAAGGAGAAGACCGCCTATAACCTGGTGGGCTTCCAGACCAACTTGACCTATGGCGAGCAGAAGCGCGTCTTCCATATGGTGCCGGGCCTGGAGAACGCTGAGTTCTTCCGCTACGGTGTCATGCATCGCAATACCTTTGTCGACGCTCCGCACGTGCTCGATGGCACCTTTGCCGTGCCCGGTACCGGCGTGCGCCTGGCCGGTCAGATCACCGGCACCGAGGGGTACATGGAAGCCGTGGCGACAGGTCTGCTCGCGGCGCTCAACACCTATGCCGAGGCTATCGGTGCCGCGGGCGTCGAGTTGCCGCGTGTGGGTGCCCTGGGTGCGCTCGTGGGCTATGCGACCGATCCTGCCACCGTGGGCTATCAGCCTATGCATGTCAACTTTGGCCTGGTGCCGCCACTCGAGGATGGTAAGCGCCGCAGCAAGCGCGACCGCTATCAGGCCTATGCGGACCGTGCGCTCGAGGCCCTCGATGCCTACTTGGCCACGCGTTCCGACTTGTTTGGAGGCGACCGGTCATAGCCTTTGACCTGTACGACACCGTCGACTCTTTTATCGCCTATATCGCACGCGTTGAGGGGCTTTCTCCCAACACGGTGACGGCCTATGGCTCGAGGCTAGAGCGCTTTGCTGCCTGGTGCGAGCGCGAGGATGTTGATGCTTTCGCTGCCGACGTGCGCACCATTCGTCGCTATCTTGCCGAGCTTTCGCGTGAGCAGGTGGCTCCCCGAACGCTTGCGGCGCACCTGTCGGCTATTCGATCTCTCTATCGCTGGATGGCTGCCGAGGGGATTGTCGAGGGCGATGCGGTCTCGGCGATCGCGTCGCCCAAGCTGCCGCGTGACCTGCCGGGCGTCCTTACGACCCAGCAGGTCGAGGCGCTGCTCAAGACGCCTGATACCTCAACACCCGCGGGACTGCGCGATGCGGCGATGCTCGAGTTGCTCTATGCCTCGGGTGCCCGCATCTCAGAGCTTGCGGCGCTCAATGTGGAATCCATCTCATGGTCCGAGCGCACGCTGCGCCGGTGGGGCACGGGAAGCAAGGAGCGCATCGTTCCTCTGTATCGTCGTGCGCTCGATGTGACGCGTCTCTATATTGAAGAGGGGAGGCCGGAGTTGCTCGCTCGGGCAAAGCGCCGCGACCTCGCTACCGGGCCGCATCCGCTGCTTATATCGGCGCGCGGCAATCGCATGAGCGCCGCGATGCTCCGGCGGCGGTTCCATACGCTGGCGACGCTCGCCGGCATTCCGGCTGTCATCGCCCCGCATGCGATGCGCCATACCTTTGCGACCGACTTGCTCGAGGGCGGTGCGGACCTGCGCTCGGTTCAAGAGCTGCTAGGTCATGCGAGCCTGTCCACGACGCAGATCTACACGCATCTCACACCCGATCGGCTTAAGCGGGCTGTGGCTCAAGCCCATCCCCGCGGCGAGTAGGAGAAGGGCCTCCCGCGCCGCACCGAGGTGTGTGGTTTTGATTGCGGGTTGGCAGGAAGAGGCAATCCTGCTATCATTCATCGGGTTGCTTCACGGCAACAGGTTTTTATCACGCACGCGCGGCTACTTCATACCGTGGTGCCCGGGCTTTGGTAGCACATGTCCGGGTTGGTTTTGGAGGATGACCCCGCGCGGAGGCAAACCACAGGAGGTTTAATATGGCTACCAAGATTAATATCCGCACCCTGCTCGAGGCCGGCTGCCACTTCGGTCACCAGACCCGTCGCTGGAACCCCAAGATGAAGCCGTTCATCTTCGGTGAGCGCAACGGCATCTACATC
>DBEXMY010000252.1:0-8781 GCA_048168905.1 Collinsella sp.
TGCAAAGACGAGCGTCGGGAAGACACGCCGAGGTCGCCGCGGACGGGTTGATATAGGGAGAGGGCCTGACCCCATATCGTTGGGGCCAGGCCCGATTTTGCCTCTTGACAATGTCCTGCTCATATTAAAAGGAACGTCCCCATCTGCCGGATTAAGCGAGACTCTCCAGCACGCGACGGAGCTCCTGCTGGACGGCGTGGTCGCGATTACAACCCACCACGCGATCGGCCACTGCCTTGAGCGCGGGGCGCGCGTTTTCCATCGTGCAGCCCGTACCGACAAAGCGAATGATCTCGTAGTCGTTCATCGAGTCGCCAAACGCCATAACCTCGTCGCGTTCGACTCCATAGTGCTCCATGAGCTGTGCGATGCCCGAGGCCTTCGACACGCCGGGCTGCATGGCATCGATCCACGCGTTGCCCGAAGGCGCAAAAGTAAAGAGCTGACCGAGTTCGCGCTGTAGTACGTAAGCGCTGTCCATAACGGCACCGTCATCGCAAAAGATACTCGCCTTGATGATATTTACGCTGGGATCGGGCAGCTCCCAAATGCGCTCGGCATTGGGAAGGTCCTTATCGACCTCACGCACGAACTTGCACTCGTCATCGAGCAAGAAGGACTTGGTTCGGTCAAAAAGTGCAAGATGCAGATTGGGAAACGTCGCGACGGCCTGAGCGAGCCTTCGAATCGCCAGGTGCGAATACACCTCGCGGTCTACCATCTTACCGTCGGCGTAGACCTGGGCGCCGTTAGCGGCGACAAAGTCCATCTTGTCGCGAACAGGTGCAAAGAACTCGCACAGGCGGTCGTAACGACGGCCTGACGATGCGGCGAAATGCACGCCATGCTCGTGTAGCGCCAGAATCAGTTCGTAGGTCTCGGGAGGCACCTGGCCGTTTTCGTCAAGCAACGTGCCGTCCATATCGGATGCAATCAGTTTAAACATAGAAAAGCTCCCTTCGGGCTTGATGGAATCGGACGTATATCCAATTCCAACGTACCCAAAGGGAGCTCAAATAAGACTCTGCGGGCGTAAACGTTACAAGGACCTAGCAAATAGCTCACACATGCCAGAGGTCTCACGGTCGCGGCGTCAGGCGACACGCCACCCCGACGACTAGTCGTTTAAGAACGTCCCCGATGACTAGTCGGCGTAGGTGAAGGTTGTGACGTCGAACATGCCCTCGGGGCGGATGCGGAGCGTCGGGATCACCGGCAGGGGCAGGAAAATGATGCCCATGATGGGGTCGAGCGGCGGCTCAATACCCATGGCGCGCGCCTTGACCATAAAGTCGTCGTGCTGCGCGGCGACATCCTCGGCCGTGCCCTCGCTCATCAGACCACCAAGCGCCAGCGGAATACGCGCCACGACCTCGCCGTTGCGCACCAGCACGTGGCCGCCCTGCCCCACGGCTTCAACAGCCGCCATCATATCGGCCGCGTTGTCGCCCACCACGCACACGTTGTGCGAATCGTGGCCGATCGTCGAGGCGATGGCACCGCCCGTGATGGTGAAGCCGCGCACCCAGCCGCGACCGATATGCTTGCCGACGAGCCCCATGCCGGCGGGACCGTCGCCATCGGCGCCCTCAGCCTGCAGTGACACGCCGCGGCCGTGACGCTCGATCAGCATAATGCGGCGCAGGCCCTCGGCGCTCTCGGGGCGAGCCATACCCGTGATGGCCTTGCCCGGCACCACGTCAATCACGGCCTCGCCCGGCTTAAAGGCATAGTCGAATACGTCGAGCGAAAGCTTCGGCAGCTTAACGGAGGCGCGCAGCTCATCGGCAAGGGCCGCAACCTCGGCCATCTCGGGTGCAATCTCGCCCACAAAGGTGCCGTCCTGCGCCACCAGGGCACCGGCGGCATATACACGATGCGGAGCCGTGGCAAACGTCAGGTCATTGAGCACCAGCAGGTCGGCACGCTTGCCCGGGGCAATCGCACCGCGGAGCTCGTGCGGGTCGCGGCAGCCGTGATCAAGGCCAAACGCCTCGGCCGTGGAGAGGGACGCCATAGAGATGGCAACCACGGGGTCAATACCGGCCTCGATAGCCACGCGGCAGGCATTGTCGATCATGCCGGTCGAAAGCGCATCGGAGGGAGCGCGGTCGTCGGTCGCAAAACAGCAGCGACGGGCGCGGGCGGGGTTTTCCAGCAGCATCGGCGACAAGTTGGCCAGGTCGTTGCTACACGTGCCCTCGCGCAGCATCACATACATGCCGCGGGACAGCTTATCGAGCGCCTCCTCGGGAATCGTCGACTCGTGGTCGGCGATAATACCCGCCGCGGCATAGGCATTGAGGTCCTTGCCGGCAACGAGCGGCGCATGGCCGTCGACCTGCTTGGACGGCGTCTGGTTGGCAGCATCGATACGAGCGCAGGTCTCGGGATCGGCCATAAAGACACCCGGCAGGTTCATCATCTCACCCAGGCCAAAGACATCGCCCGGATACTCGGCAAAAAACGCCTGCATGTCAGCGGCGGTAATCACAGCGCCCGCTTGCTCATCGGGCAGCGCGGGCACGCACGAGGGCATCATGTACTTGATGGAAATGGGCGCGCGACGGCCGTCCTCGATCATAAAGCGCAGGCCGTCCAGGCCGGAAACGTTGGCGATCTCGTGGCTGTCGGCAATGGCAGTGGTGGTGCCGCGCGTCGCCGCCATGCGCGCATACTCGGCGGGACGGATGTTCGAGGACTCGATATGCAGATGTCCGTCGATAAAGCCGGGGGCGATATAGCGGCCCTGGCAGTCAATGACATCGGTCGCCTCGTAGGTGCCGGCGGCATCGTCGCGACCGCTGTAGAGCACGCCGACGATTACGCCATCCTTGACGGCAACGCTACCGGGCGCCACGCGCTGGCCATATACGTCGACAATCTGCGCATTGGTAAACAGCGTGTCGACGAGCACGCGCCCCTCGGCGGCATCAATCACAGACCTCATGACCTCAACGGACATACATACTCCTTTAACTGTAGAAATAACTGCGGAGCGGACGAGCCTTCACCGCAGCAAGCCAATAGCAATTGTATGCCCAAACGAAGGTCCCGCTAACACCCCATCTGCTTAACGGCACCGCCAAATGATCCCTTGGGTGCGGAAGAAAAGTTGCGGTGGAATAGTTCCTGCCTGGGCGCCGTATGGCATTTTTAGGAACTATTTCACCGCAACTCAAAGGGCCGCAGTCGGGAGTTCCGGCTGCGGCCCTATTGCACATGTTAGGTTGACCTACTTGCTAGACCAACTTAAAGCCCTTGCGCTTGCCTACGGAGAGGATGTCACCCAGCTTGAGGGCGCTGGGATCGATGTTATAGCTCTTAGGAGCCACGGCCTTGCCGTTAATCTTGACACCGCCGCCGTCGATGTCGCGGCGGGCCTGACCGGCGCTGGCCGAAAGGCCCAGGTCCTTGAGCAGGCCGGCGAGGTAAATCTGGCCCTCGTCGTTAACAGTCAGATCAACGTGCTTCTCGGGGAAGTCGGCAAGCTGGCCCTCCTTGAACACGCGGTCGAACTCGGCCTGAGCCTCGTCACCGGCACCGGCGCCGTGATAGGTGTCGCACAGGTCGCGGCCCAGCGCGCGCTTGAGCTCATAGGGGTCGGCGGAACCGTCGGCCAGGGCGGCGTCGATCTTGTCGACCTCGGCCGGGGTGAGCGAGCTGGCCAGACGATAGTACTTGCCGATCATCTCGTCGGGGATGGACATGGTCTTGCCGAACATATCCTTGGGAGCATCGGTCAGGCCGATGTAGTTGCCGTAGGACTTGGACATCTTGCGCACGCCATCGGTGCCCTCGAGCAGCGGCATGGTAAGCGCGATCTGCGGCTCCATGCCCATCTTCTCCATGAGCTCGCGACCAGCGAGCAGGTTGAAGAGCTGGTCGGTGCCGCCCATCTCCACGTCGGCCTTGATCTGAACGGAGTCGAAGGCCTGCATCACGGGGTACAGGAACTCGTGCAGGGCAATCGGCGTCTGGGACTGGTAGCGCTTGGTAAAGTCATCGCGCTCGAGGATGCGGGCGACGGTGAACTTGGAGCACACCTGCAGCAGGCCGGCCAGGTCCATCGACAGGATCCAGTCGCCGTTGTGCACGATGGTGGTCTTCTCGGGATCCAGGATCTTCATGGCCTGGCTCACGTAGGTCTCGGCGTTGGCCTCGATCTGCTCCTGCGAAAGCTGCGGGCGGGTGGAGTTCTTGCCCGAAGGATCGCCGATCAGTGCGGTGCCGTTACCGATAATGAGGGTGACGTTGTGGCCCAGGTCCTGGAACTGACGCATCTTGCGCAGGGGCACGGCATGGCCCAGGTGCAGGTCGGGGCTGGTGGGATCGACGCCGAGCTTGATGTTGAGGGGCTCGCCCTTCTCAAGCTTCTTGCGAAGGTCGGCCTCGGGGACGATCTGCGCTGCGCCCGAGGTGATGATACGCATTTGCTCGTCGACAGACAGCATTGGGTATCCTCCTTTTGCTATAGCACCCTCACCGGATACGGCGGTGCTCGAAGTTCATAAACCCACTAATAATAACCAAAACGGCGCGGCCGAACACCTACGACAGGAAAATCCTCGTCCTGCCGCACGCGTCGATAACGACCGACAAACGCGTGCCGTCACGTTCGACCAAAAAGCGCGCCTGCTGGCGGCGCGAGCAGTCACGGCAACGGACCTGCCCCGTCACATCCGTGGCGCAGGCGCCCTCGGCAGTCAGCAAGCAGTGCTCGCACACCATGAGCTCGGGACGGTCGGCGTCGACAGGTCCCAAGACACCGGGGCAAGCGGCAAGCTCGGCAACACGCTCCGCATCGTCGGCGACAAGCTCGGCAGGCAAATACACACGGCCCGCGCCGAGCCCGCGTAGCCAGGCAAGCGTAGCCCGGTTCGCGCAAAACACCGGTGCCGCAACGTCAAACGCCACGCCCAGCTCACGCGCCATCGCCACCTGTCCCAGATTACGGCAGACGACGCGCCCGGCACGCCGCATAAGCGAGCGTGTACGCGAGGCATCGGCTGTGCGACAGACCTCGTCGAGCACCACGGTCGCATCGGACAGATCGCGCTCGCCGCACGGGTCGGTATCCATCAGCTGCCAGGCAAAGACCATGCGAGCGGAAGCCCCCTTTTCCGTCGGCTCCGCCAACGCCGCCTCGGGCACGTCGCCAACAGTCACGGCACCCTCAAAGGGCAGTATCTCAACGGCTCGTGCAACGGGTACGACCGCGTCCGCCTCGGCCCGCATGTGCTCCAGCGCCGTCGCCGTCTGCTCCAACACGCCGGCGCTGCGAATCAGGTATACCTCGCAGCCCGCGTCCACCTTACGCTTGCAATGCACGACGACGCGCTTCCCCGCTGCGGCATCCACCGGGCAGGGCACCTGCGGCCAGCGCTTGGGCACATCGGGACGCGCGTCGACACCCGGATAGAACCGAATCTCGAGCGTGTCACCCGCCGCCACGGCGGCGTCGAGCTCAACGGTCACCTCTTCGTGGCCCACAGCGACCAAGCGCCCCACGCGCACGCCCTGGTTAATTGCGCGCTCAAAGCTCATCAGCTCGGCACCCGAACGCCCTCGCAGGTACGCATCGGTAAACCCACGGTTAAACGACCTTCCCAGCTCGCGCTCAAGCTCTTCCACGGCACCGGGGCCCCACGCGCCGTCGCACAGCATATCGAGTGCCCGGCGCCACACCCGCACCACGTTGAATACGTAATCGGGGTTCTTCATGCGCCCCTCGATCTTGAGCGACGCCACGCCGGCATCTACAAGCTCGGGCAGATGCGCAATACCCAGATAGTCGCGCGGGCACAGCAGGCGATCTCCCTCGACAGCAACAACACTCTGCCCCGCCTCGTCCACTAGGTCGTACGCCAGACGGCACGGCTGTGTGCAGCCGCCGCGCATCGCCGAGCGCCCACGCCGCAGGGCCGAGAACTCGCACGCCCCCGAATAGCCGATGCAAATCGCACCGTGGCAGAATACCTCGATGGGCACGCCCGTGGCACATAGCGCCGCAATCTCGTCGACCGTCAGCTCGCGTGCCGTCGTCACGCGCTCGACCCCAAGCTCGTCGGTGGCAAGCCGCACGGCACCCTCGCTATGAGCGCCCGCCTGCGTGGACAGGTGAATCTCGACCCCGGGAATCGCCGCGCGCAGCGCGCAGGCCAACCCGGCATCGGCCACAATCAGAGCATCGGCGCCCAGCTCCAGTGCATGAGCTCCCAGCGCCACCGCGTCGGACAGCTCATCGTCAAACACGAACACGTTGAGCGTTACGTACACACGCACGCCATGAGCATGCGCCACGGCACAACCGCGCGCAAACTCGTCATCCGTAAAACCATGCGCGCTCACGCGGGCGTTAAAGCCGCCCAACCCCGCATAGATGGCATCGGCACCCGCGGCGATGGCCGCAAGCATCTGGTCGAGCCCGCCCGCCGGCGCCAGCAGCTCGGGCAGCGCCGCACCGGCAGCATCCAATCCAGTCTCGTATTGTCCGCTCGGCCCCATCGCCCGAATCGCCATCGGCAAACTCCTTACCAAGGTATGCATTCACTCTGAAAAATGCCGTCTTCCAGCATACACGAGGCCTCGCGCGCCCCGTTTGGTTTATCGTGTAATAACTTATGTCCATCCTGCCTCGACGGCACATCCACCGTCCGGCACGACATACCTGGAGGTCAATATATGGGTCCTCGCCAACGACAGGGACGCAGCCGTTCAAAGACGCATGCCCTGCCCATAATCCTGCTCTCGTTTTTGGGCTTTCTGCTGATTGCGGGCGTGGCGTTTGGCATCGGCATGGTCGGCAACGTCAACCGCTGGCTGTCCGATCTGCCCGACTACACCGACGCCAACGCGTATCTGGTGAGCGAGCCCACCGAGATCGTCGACTGCAACGGCAACAAGATCGCGAGCTTCTACACGCAAAACCGCAAGTCCATCACCAAGGACGAGGTCTCCCCCTACGTGCTGCAGGGCACCGTTGACGTCGAGGACGAGCGCTTCTACGAGCACGGCGGTATCGACCTGTGGGGTATCGCGCGTGCTGCGGTGGCAACCCTCGGCGGCGGGCACGAAGGCGCCTCGACTATCACCCAGCAGCTGGTGCGCAACACCATCCTGCAGGAGGAGCAGTTCGACTCGACCATCGAGCGTAAGGTGCGCGAGGCCTACATCGCCGTCAAGATGGAGGACATGTACTCCAAAGACGAGATCCTCATGATGTACCTCAACACCATCTATTACGGCCACGGTGCCTACGGCATCGAGGCCGCAGCCGAGACCTATCTGTCCAAGAGCGCCGCCGATCTCACCCTCAGCGAGGCCGCGCTGCTCATCGGCCTTCCCAACTCGCCCTCGCAGTACGACCCCACGGTCAACCCCGACCTAGCGCTGTCCCGTCGCAACAAGGTCCTCGACAACATGTTGCGCCTGGGCCACATCACGCAGGAGGAACACGATGCCGCACAGGCCGAGCCCATCACCCTCAACGTGACCGAGATTTCGGGCAGCGGCGTCGACGTATACTCGCAGCCCTACTTTGTCGCCTATGTTAAGCAGCTGCTGGAGCAGGAGTTCTCGACCGACGTGCTCTTTAAGGGCGGTCTGACCGTCAAGACCACCATCGACCCCACGATGCAGCAGGTGGCAGAGAATGCCGTCCGCCAGCAGCTCGACACGCTCTCACTCGACGGCCTGGACATGGGCATGGTCGTCGTCGACCCCAAGACCGGCTACATCAAGTGCATGGTGGGCGGCTACGACTACAACGCCGACGAGAACCACGTAAACCATGCCACGGCCAAGCGTCCCGTCGGCTCCACCTTTAAGGCCTTTACGCTGGCAACTGCCATCCAAAACGGCATGAATCCCAACGTCACGCTCAACTGCAACTCGCCGCTCAAGGCCAAGGGCACCACGACCGAGGTCCAAAACTACGCCAACCATAGCTATGGCAACATCACGCTTAAGCAGGCAACGGCATACTCCTCCAACACCGGCTACATCCAGGTGGCGGAAGCCGTCGGCAACAGCAAGATCATCTCGCTCGTCAAAAAGCTCGGCATCGATCCCGCCAAGGACAACATCGAGGACGTTCCCGTCATGACCCTCGGCACCGGCTCGATCTCGCCGCTCGAGATGGCCGCCGCCTACGCGACGTTTGCCAACGGCGGCTACTATCGCCAGCCGATCGCCATCACCGAGATTGACTCTCGTACCGGTTCGGTGCTGTACCAGCACACGGACAATCCCTCACAGGTACTTACCGAGGGCGAGGCCGCCGCGGTCACCGATGTTCTGTCCGGCGTCATGAAGGGCGGCGGTACGGGTGCTGCCGGCGCCCTGAGCGTCAACCAGCCCTATGCCGGCAAGACGGGCACCACCGACAACACCACCAACCTGTGGTTCTGCGGCTATACCCCGCAGCTGGCGTGCGCCCTGTGGACCGGCTATTCCGCGGGCGAGATTCCCATCCAAAAATACGGCACAGACCTGCTGGGCGACAGCACCAACCTGCCTGTCTTTAAGCGGTTTATGAACACCGTTCTGACCGGTACCGAGCGCGAGGAGTTTGCGACCGGAACGGCGCCCACCTACAAGAACAACAGCGTCTGGAAGTTCTACGGCACCAACAACACCAAGAAGACGGAGAACGACGACAAGGACGAGAACGAGGACGAAGAGGAAACCACCACAACGACTACCACGACGACCACGACCACCGAGACCACGGGCGGCGACACCACCGGCGGCACCGGTACGACCGGTGGCTCGACGGGC